>JAACUG010000126.1 GCA_009993045.1 Cyanobacteria bacterium CG_2015-22_32_23 | reverse complement strand
AAGTGAACGTCCATCCCATGAAGAGTGGGAACTTGACTCATTGATCAAGTTTGAGTAAGTTTCATAGAGCGGTAATCTCAAGATTTTTCGCCCAAATTCCATGACAAATCCTAATTCTAGTCTTTGGGAAAATTGAGTAATTAAATTAGCTTGAATAAAACTTAAACAACTACTCACCAATGTCATCATCATAATTGCGATCGCCAGTCCCCGTAGAATTTTGGTATCTCCTCTAACGAGAACATCATCGGTTAAGATTTGAATGAAAAAGGGTAAAGTTAACGATAACAAGCCTAAAACTAGGTTAATAATAAGGGCTTCGAGGATAATATTTTTATAGGGAGCAATTCTGGCGATTAAGCTACCTAATCCTTTGATTTTGTCTTCTCCTTGTTGAGCAAATCTGACGGCATCGGGTTCGAGTAAGAGGATTAAACCATCATTCCAATTAGTTAGTAATTCTTCCTTATCAATGTAGCGAATACCAACGGCAGGATCAGCGATAATGTATTGTTTATTTTTCTGGGCGTATAAAACTACATAGTGATAACCTTGCCAATGAATGATGGCAGGTAAAGTAATCTCGTTTAATCGATCGACTATTTCGGGGGGAGCTTGGGCTGAACGTCCGTTAAATCCTAGTTTCTCTGCTCCTTTTCTCAATCCTAGTAATGTTGTTCCTGTTTTGCCTGTGCCTACAAGTTCCCTAATTCTGTTGAGGCTAAAGGTTTTACCGTAGTATTTGGCGATCGAGGCTAAACAGGCTACTCCACAATCTTCCTCACTAGCTTGATTGATAACGGGATATTTCACGGTTTATGATAATAGTAAATCAGCAAATTTTAAAGATTATGATTAACACAAAAAATGCGATCGACAACTCCGAATTATCAGAAAATATCGTCGATCGAAATTGGTTAGAAAGCGAACTTTCTTGCTTAGATGAATATGAACCTTACGATTGGGGGAGTCTTGATCCTTTAACTTTGGGAAAACCAGTTAAATATATACCCCATAAGGGTTTTATTGTTGAGGGTGGGAAAGAAAATGTCTGACTTGTTAGCTATTGGTGATTTAGTTATTGCTAGATTTCCGAACCAAAATCCCCAAGGGCGTGAACAAGAGGGAATTCGTCCGTGTTTAATTGTCGGTTTTCCTCAAAATATTGGTGTTCCTCGTTTTCCTTTGATTTTTGTTATCCCTTTAACAACAGATCGTAGTCAAAGTTGGGCTATTGCTTCACCTTATTTATATCCGAAATTAACCAGTGGTCAAGGAAATTTGCCTCACAACTCAATTATTCTATTAGATCAATTTAGAGCCATTGATTTAAACAGAATCGATCGTTATCTAGGATCGCTGACGACTGAAGAATATCAACCAATTTTTTCTAGTCTTCAAAAAATGCTATTTTTTGATGTATCTCAGCAATAAAAAAATATTTGTCTCTTAGTTTGATGTTGAGTTTTGTTTTATCAATCTAATTGTAGGGTGGGTTATACAGCGATAAATTTTGAGATAATTTAACCGTCATAATCCGTCGTAACCCACCATTTTTTACGGGTTAATAAACTGTCAAACAAATAGCCCTGAATGAATTTCGGGGCGTTAAGAAAAGGAGGGCAATGCCCACCCTACAAACTGTTTTTATTTACGACGAGTCGCCCACCATGCTCCACCTATCACTCCGAGAGCAGCCGCCGACTTCCAGTAAAGCGCCAATGCTACTGCTGATGTCAAAATGAGACCACCAGTTACTTTCTCTTCTTGTTGGGGAGTTAAATCGATCAATAAAGCATGAGTTTTCATAAGTACCTCTTTTTGTTTTTTAATTAATTTTTGCTTATAGCTTTAATAATGTCACATAAAAAAAAACTATCAATGGTCAAAAATACGGAAAAATTATGATGTAAATTATGTTTTTTGTGTAAAGTAACTAAGTATTGTTTCAACGGTAAATCTTAAACCTTTGAAATTAGTTGATTACAGATGTTTGAAATACAAAAAAAATCTATGAATCTTAAAAGTTATGGATTAAGTTGTCGATCAAGATTAAAAAAAATGTCATGTAATCTTGACAATAAGTTATTTTGAAGTATGCCAAAAGTAAAATTTATATATCAAAGAGAATAATTTTAAAAGCCGTTAATTAATAGGCTAATTTATTACTAATATAACGATTTAAACTTATCTTTTCTTCCGTAGCTTCTCTTGCTAATTGACGGTGAAGTTCGGGAGGAATACGAACTAAAAGTTTGCCACTGTAGGTTTTTTCTGATATAGGTTCGGGGATATTTTCCCCGTTGGCTTCCATATCTACGACAACTTCTTTGACTAAATTGGTAATACCTTCTAAAGCATTAATTCGATCGACATCAAGGTAAGATAAACTAGGAAATTCGGTACATAATCCGACAAATTCTTGATCTTCTGCTGACCAAATTACTCGATAACTATAGTGTTCATGATTAATCATCGATTATCTCCTCTATTTTTACGATAGCCGTTAATACTTGTTTTACTTGATAAACTTTTGCTTTTCCATTTTTTTCTTGAATGTTGACACGAGGATCACCTAGCCAAGGTGTTTTATAGACTCGATGACTTGTCCCTTGTTGTCTTGGTTTGCCAAAATAATAATCACATACTTTAACTAAATCATTGAAATTGACATTTTGCGGGTTTTTTCTTATTTGAGCTACAAGTTTTTAGGTGAACGAAATTTTGGTTGGGAGGAGTTTATGAGGCAAAGTTAAATGGGCAAAGGTTATTTATCTAATTTATTAATCGTGGAAACAAGTAA
>JAACUG010000110.1 GCA_009993045.1 Cyanobacteria bacterium CG_2015-22_32_23 | reverse complement strand
AATAGATAATTTACTCATTACTAGAGTATAGCTTAATAAATGAGTAAGTTTAAGAAGATTTAAGTAACTTTTTGTTAACTGTTAAAAGCCCTTGAAAAAAAGTATCACCATAGCAATGATGAAGAACAAAATTTATACGAACAAATGAACTTACTTACCCTTCCTGTGGATTTTGTCGATGCGCTTAAGTCATTGATTCGCTCTCAATTATTGGGCGGTAATATTCAAATACAAACCATAGCAGATTCTGTCGGTACGAGTAAAAGAAGTCTGCAAAGATGTTTAGCACATAAAGGTTTGAGTTATTCTCATTTATTAGATCAAGTAAGATTTCAATTAGCGGTTGAATACTTAAAAGATAACACCATAAAGATTGGTGACATTGCTTTTGAACTTAATTATAGTGAAGTAAATAATTTTACTAGAGCATTTAAAAAATGGACGGGTTTAACACCTAGGGAATATCGTCATCGATTGTAACGGGTTTTAATGAGAAAAGTTTAACCATCAACACCTTTCTTAATTGATATGATTGCCATCGAAAATCTTTTACTAACCTAAATTGAGATAAAATTATCAGTTAATTGATTAAACATAATAGTTATGAATGGAAAACGTATTTTATTTTCAGCCATAATAACGGCAATAATTGGCTTTATGTTAGGTTTGGGTTTAGCTAAAGTAGGACAACCTAATGAAATTGGTTTAAAATACGATAGAGCGGTTTATCGTAGTTGGATACGTTCTTATGGTATATGGGGCATTGGTATTGGTCTTGTAGTTGGCGCAGGACAAGAATACTTAAGACAAGCAAAAGTTGAACGAGATCGAGAAAATTAATTATCAATAAAAAAACAATAATGTAACTTTTTGAACTTACCTTAACGAGTCAAAAATATAGGAAATAATAGTAAAAATTTATAATAAAAATATGACAATTGATTATTTATACTTTATTTATTAATCATTTTTATTCTATTTAATGTTTCAGTTTACAAAAAAAATATTGATCAATTTCATTAAGCAAAACGAGGTTTAAATAACAAATAAATACCGATTAATAATCCTAAAACGTTAGGTATCCATGCCGCCATAAAAGGAGAAATTGCACCAATTAAACCTAAACTACCGATAAAAAAGCTAATCATATAATAGCCAAAAACAACACCAACACATAAACTAAAACTGGTGGCTTTACTAGCAGTATTGGGTAAACACCCTAAAGATGAGCCCACTAAAGCAAATATGATACAGACAAAAGGAAAAGCTATTTTTTGTGCTGTGCGTACTTGAAACATTAGCACATTTTTTTCATCTCCTAATAACCTTAACAATTTAATATATTCTTGAGATTGAAATATATTCATTTCATAGGGATCTCTACTTTTGGAAGCTAATTCTAAAGGTGTTTTTGAGAAAGAAATTTGGGTTTTTTGAAAAAATGATCCTTTTGCTATTAAAGGATTTTCTGCAACATCGTAAATTACTCCATTGAATAAATCCCATACTTGATTTTGATTATTCCATGAACCTCTTTCTGACATAATTACTTTATTTAGTACTTTTTTTTCTGTGTCTAAAATAGTTAAAGATTGCATATTTTCCCCATCAAACTTTTCTGCATAAAATAGGGTTTTTAATTGTTTACTATTTTTACCATTATTTTGTTTTACTTCTACATATTCAGGGTAAAAAATATCTTGTCTTAATAAAAACTTTCTCTGTTCATTTAACTGTTGTACTAAAATTGTTGTTATGTTGTAATTAGTATTTGGAACGACTAATTCATTGAAGATAAAAGTAAATGATGTTACAAATAAACTTAAAATTAAAGCAGGAGTAATTAAGCGAAAAATACTGATTCCACCACACCTTAAAGCTATTATTTCACTATCTTTACTTAAGCGACTATAAGTTATTAAAGTACTTAAAAGGACAGATATAGGTAATCCATAAGCAATATATTCAGGTATTTTTAAGAAAAAAATTTCTATGGCAGAAATTAACGGTAAATTTGAGTTGACAATTTTATAGCTTAAATCAGATAAAGTCGCTATAGCAACTCCTAAAACAGTAAAAATTCCTACGCTAAAGAAGAAAGGAGTCATTAACTCTTTTACTAAATAGGTGTCCATGATTGATAGCTTAAAAGTGCGCATTCAACTTAAAATAATAAATTAGACTTATAAATATTAGACTGATCAAAAAACTTTTTTTTCAACATATATATTAACTTTATTTAGTGACGATTTTAGCAATAGAATTAATGATCAAAACTAAAAACTTATCAATTTTATCTTATCCAGTAATCACAATTCTCTTAATAGGGTTAATTATACGAGCAATTATTGCACTTTATTTATATTCAGGATACGACGAGGCTTATTATTATCTTTATACCCAAAATTTAGATTGGAGTTATTTTGATCATCCTTTTCTAGTATCTTTAACCACAGGTTTCGGAGTCTGGTTAACAGGAGAAGTAAATCAATTTACCCTCAGAATTGGTACATTAATTATTTTTACGGGAAGTTTATATTTTCTTTATTTGACAGCAAAAAAATTATTTGGAGATAAAAGCGCTTTACTAACTCTGATAATTGCATCTTTGATTCCTATTTTTACTACCGCTTTTGGAGTGTTAACTTTACCCGATGGACCATTAATCTTTTTTTGGACATTAGTATTACTTTGTGCTGCTCATGAGTTTTTTGTCAAGGAAAATCCCTATAATTATCAACCAACTTATCGTTTAAGTTTCATCGGAATTTTTCTCGGTTTAGCCTGTTTAGGAAAATATCACGGTTTTATTTTAGGATTAGGATTACTGGGATTTTGTGTTTTTAATCCTCCTTATCGACGAGTATTTACTTCTGGTTGGTTAATTGTTAGTTTTGCATTATTTATTCTAACTTTATTTCCCCTTTTATATTGGAATTGGCAACACAATTGGATTTCTTTTAGCTTTCAATTATCGGGACGTTTTAACAGCAATTCTTCTTCTTCTTTAACAATTAATCCTTTTAATATTTTTCTTGTGGCTTTAGTGGGAATTGGTTATTTATTTCCTAGCTTTGGTTTTCCTCTTTGGTGGTTAAGTATAAAAACCTTTTGGAGTGAAATAACCACCAAGCCAAATTATCGTTATCAGTTAATTTTATGGGTTTCTTTACCTTTAACCATTGGTTTTACTATTTTAGGTGCATTTACTCAAATTTTACCCACATGGCCAATGCCAGGTTTTTGGGGATTAACATTGATTTTAGGACATCATGCTCATCATAATTATTCCTCCAAATTTATCCAACGTTGGTTGTTTTTTTCCTTCCTTATTTTTCATACCATTGTCATAATTTCTTTACTACACTTCAATATTGGTTTACTGCAAAAGCCGAATCAGAATAATTTTTTTCAAGGTTTAATTTCCCCACAAAATGATCCTTCTACAGAATTAATTGATGTTGTACAATTAAGAAATAATTTAGCTTCATCTTCTGCTTTTTCTCAATCTCTTTCACAAGCTGATTTTATTTTTACCAATCAATATTATCTCGGTGGTTACATTGGTATGGCGATCGCACCACTAAAAAAAATACCGATAACTTGTTTTTGCGATGATAGTCGAGGATTTATGTATTGGTATCCCGTCAAAAACTTAATCGGTAAACAAGGATTATATATTACCACAAAAAGGTTTGCCCAAGAAGATCTTATCAACGTTAAATATAGTAAATATTTTCAATCTTGGCGAGAAATAGCCCAAATTCCTCTCAAAAGATCAGGGGAAGTTACAGAAGTGTTATATATATATGAAGGACAAAATTTAATAATTATTCCCTCAGAAGTCAAAAAATGGGCGAATAATTAGGAGATAAAAGGAAACGGGGAGATAGGAATGTACCTTTCTTTGCTCTTTTGCCTACCTTTCCGATTATTACCTCTTATCTTCACGGTTAATTTATCAATTTTTTAGTGGCAAAAATTTTTTCAATAACATCCTCCACAACTTTATCAGGAGTGGAAGCACCAGAGGTTACTCCTATAGTTATTTCCCCTTCCCCAAGCCAATTATTTTTAATCTCTAAATCTGTTTCAAGAGGTTTATGTTCAATTTTATTATCTAAAACGAAAATACGATCACCACTATCAATATGATAAGAAGGAATATTGTACTCCTCAGAAATTTCTTGCAAATGAGTTGTATTAGATGAATTAAAACCGCCAATTACCACTATTAAATCTAGTTTTTCTTTCACTAAATTGAGCATCGCATCCTGTCTTTCTTGAGTCGCATCACATATAGTGTTGAAGCTCATAAAATGCTCATTTAATTGTGTCGGATTATATTTTTTCATCATAGTTTGCTCAAATAACTTCCCGATAGCTTCGGTTTCACTTTTTAACATCGTAGTTTGATTCGCAATACCCACTCTTTCTAAATCGGTATCAGGGTTAAAACCCTCTGAATAAGCATTTTTAAATTTTGTCAAAAACTCTGTGCGATCGCCACCGTTAAGAATATAATTAGAAACATATTTTGCTTCTTCCATATTTAAGACGACTAAATAAATATTAGCAAATGAACTTGTAGCAACGGTTTCTTCATGTTGATATTTACCGTGAATAATAGAAGTATAACTACGTTTTTTATGTTTTTCTACAGAATTCCAAACTTTAGAAACCCAAGGACAAGTTGTATCAACAATAGTACAATTTTTATCATTTAGTAACTGCATCTCCCCAACACTCGCACCAAAAGCAGGTAAAATCACCACCTCGTTACTATTAACCACAGAAAAGTCTTTCTTTCCTTCCTTAAAGGGAATAAAATCTACATTCATTTCCTTTAAACGCTGATTTACGGATGGATTATGTATAATTTCATTCGTGATCCATATTTTTTCCTGTGGAAAATGTGTACGAGTTTCGTAAGCCATTGCCACGGCCCTTTCGACACCCCAACAAAAACCAAATGCTTCAGCCAGACGAATGGTTACATTTTCTCTGGTTATTTGATAATTATTTTGACGAATATTTTGAATTAAATTACTTTGATATTCTTGGTTTAAAGTAGCCGTAACTTGTTCCTGATGACCAAATCCTTTGCGATGATAGTTATCTGACTGTTGAAGAGTACGTTTAAATGTCTTTGTATCCATGAGTATCTTAAGAGTTAATAATTAATCTTTATTCTATTACTTATTGCCCCTTAGATAATTGACAATTAAAAATTCTCCCTAATATCTATCCTGCCACCTGTCACCTGCCACCTGCCACCTGCCACCTGCCACCTGCCACCTGCCACCTGCCACCTGCCACCCGTCACCTAAAAACATATAAAGAAAAGTAACAGAATCTTGACTTAAATGAGAAAACATTAAAATTAAAAACCTTGTATGAGGGAATGTTAAGCAAATTTTAAATATTGTTAAGCAATTCCCACAACTGAGTCAAAATACCATTATCATCTTGGTTAATGTAGTAGTTAAAGTATTTTGTCGAGAGAGGATACCTCATGACAGTAAGCCCTCAGAAAGAGGCGAAAGCTAAAGTTATTGTTGATAAAGATCCAGTTCCTACCTCTTTTGAAAAATGGGGAAAACCAGGACACTTCGATCGCACTTTAGCTAGAGGACCCAAAACCACAACTTGGATTTGGAATCTTCACGCCGATGCCCACGATTTCGATAGTCAAACCAGTGATTTAGAAGATATTTCTCGTAAAATCTTCAGCGCTCACTTCGGTCATTTAGCAGTAGTATTTGTTTGGTTGAGTGGGATGTACTTCCACGGAGCTAAGTTTTCTAACTACTCCGCATGGTTAGCTGATCCTTTAAACGTTAAACCCAGCGCTCAACAAGTCTGGTCTATTGTAGGTCAAGACATTCTCAACGCCGATGTAGGCGGTGGTTTCCACGGTATTCAAATCACCTCTGGTTTCTTCCAATTATGGAGAGCTTCGGGAATCACCAACGAGTATCAGTTATACTGCACCGCTATCGGTGGTTTAGTAATGGCTGGTTTAATGCTCTTTGCTGGTTGGTTTCACTACCACAAAGCAGCTCCTAAGTTGGAATGGTTTCAAAATGTGGAATCCATGATGAACCACCATTTAGCTGGTTTATTAGGATTAGGCTCTTTAGGTTGGGCTGGACACCAAATTCATGTATCTTTACCAATTAATAAATTGTTAGATGCAGGAGTTGCACCCGGTGACATTCCTTTACCTCATGAGTTTATCCTTGATCCCTCCAAAATGGCTGAGTTATACCCTAGCTTTGCCCAAGGTTTAACACCATTCTTTACTTTAAATTGGGGAGTTTATTCTGACTTCTTAACTTTTAAAGGTGGTTTAAATCCTGTAACTGGTGGCTTATGGTTGTCTGATACTGCTCATCATCACTTGGCGATCGCAGTATTATTCATCATCGCAGGTCATATGTACCGCACCAACTGGGGAATCGGTCATAGCATGAAAGAAATCTTAGAAGGACATAAAGGACCATTCACTGGCGAAGGTCACAAAGGACTCTACGAAATCTTAACCACATCATGGCACGCACAATTAGCCATTAACCTCGCTTTATTAGGTTCTTTGACTATTATTGTTGCTCAACATATGTACGCAATGCCTCCTTACCCTTACTTAGCCACAGACTATGGTACACAGTTATCACTGTTTACTCACCATATGTGGATCGGTGCATTCTTCATCGTCGGTGCAGGAGCTCACGCTTCAATCTTCATGGTTCGTGATTATGATCCAGCGAAAAACGTTAATAACCTGTTAGACAGAGTATTACGTCATCGTGATGCGATTATTTCTCACCTCAACTGGGTATGTATTTGGTTAGGCTTCCATAGTTTCGGGTTGTACATTCATAATGACACCATGAGAGCTTTAGGTCGTCCTCAAGATATGTTCTCTGACTCCGCAATTCAATTACAACCTGTCTTTGCTCAATGGATTCAAGGTCTTCACACCGCAGCCGCAGGCGCAACTGCTCCTTTTGCTGGTGCTGGTGTTAGCCCTGTATTCGGAGGAGACATTGTTGCTGTGGGTGGCAAAGTAGCGATGATGCCTATGACTTTAGGTACTGCGGATTTCATGGTTCACCATATCCATGCTTTCACCATTCACGTTACCGTTTTAATCCTTCTTAAAGGTGTGCTTTATGCCCGTAGCTCCAGACTTGTCCCCGACAAAGCTGAGTTAGGCTTCCGCTTCCCTTGTGATGGACCAGGTCGTGGTGGTACTTGTCAAGTATCTGGTTGGGATCATGTCTTCTTAGGCTTATTCTGGATGTATAACTCCATCTCTGTGGTAATCTTCCACTTCAGTTGGAAAATGCAATCCGATATTTGGGGAACCGTGTTACCTGATGGTAGCGTTTCTCACATTACTGGTGGTAATTTCGCTCAAAGTGCTATTACTATCAACGGCTGGTTAAGAGACTTCTTATGGGCTCAAGCCGCTAACGTAATTAACTCTTATGGTTCAGCATTATCTGCTTATGGCATCATGTTCTTAGCAGGTCACTTTATCTTCGCTTTTAGCTTAATGTTCCTTTTCAGTGGACGTGGCTATTGGCAAGAGTTAATCGAATCCATTGTTTGGGCTCATAATAAACTCAAATTAGCCCCCGCTATCCAACCTCGCGCTTTGAGCATCGTTCAAGGTCGTGCGGTAGGTGTAGCTCACTATCTCTTAGGAGGTATTGTAACTACATGGGCGTTCTTCCTCTGCCGTATCCTATCGGTTGGTTAAGAATGTAAACTTTCACTAACAAGTGAGGGTAAACTCGGCAAGATAAGTTATAAAATAACCAATAAAGCCGTTTTCAAAAATCAAGAGTCGATCAAAAAGTTTCTATACTTGACGATTAACTTCTTAAAAAACAACTTTAAAAAACTTGCCTAGAGATTTTAAATATTTAACTCTCTGGGCAAGAGCAAAAAACAAAATAGAGCAGCGTATTTGAATCGTTGACCCTCATTGTGTAACAGGAGAATTCCTTTAAAAAGCTATGGCAACTAAATTTCCCAAATTTAGCCAAGATTTAGCCCAAGATCCAACTACAAGACGGATATGGTACGGAATTGCTACCGCTCATGACTTTGAAACCCATGACGGTATGACCGAAGAGAATCTCTACCAAAAGATTTTTGCTTCTCATTTCGGTCATTTGGCAATCATCTTTCTATGGACTTCCGGTACTGTATTCCATGTAGCTTGGCAAGGCAATTTTGAGCAGTGGATCAAAGATCCTTTAAACGTCCGTCCCATCGCCCATGCAATTTGGGATCCTCATTTCGGTCAAGGTGCTATTGATGCTTTCACCCAAGCGGGTGCATCAGGCCCTGTAAACGTTGCTTATTCTGGTGTTTACCATTGGTTCTATACCATCGGGATGACCACTAATCAAGATTTATATACTGGTTCAGTTTTCCTTTTAATTCTGTCTGCTATATTCTTGTTTGCTGGTTGGTTACACTTACAACCTAAGTTCCGTCCTAGCCTTTCTTGGTTTAAAAATGCTGAATCTCGTTTAAATCACCATTTGGCTGGTTTATTCGGTGTTAGCTCTTTAGCATGGGCTGGTCACTTAGTACACGTTGCTATTCCTGAATCTCGTGGTGTACACGTTGGTTGGGATAACTTCTTAAGTGTTAAACCTCACCCCGCTGGACTTGCTCCTTTCTTTACTGGTAACTGGGGCGTTTATGCTCAAAACCCTGATACAGCTAGTCAAGTATTCGGAACTTCTGATGGTGCTGGAACTGCAATCCTAACTTTCTTAGGAGGTTTCCATCCTCAAACCGAATCCTTATGGTTGACTGACATTGCTCACCACCATTTGGCCATCGCTGTTATCTTCATTATTGCTGGTCATATGTACCGCACTAATTGGGGTATTGGTCACAGTATTAAGGACATCTTAGCCGCTCACAAACCACCTTCTGGTAAATTGGGAGCAGGACACAGAGGACTTTATGACACCATTAATAACTCTTTACACTTCCAGTTAGGTTTAGCCCTAGCTAGTTTAGGAGTTATCACTTCTTTGGTTGCTCAACATATGTACTCTCTTCCTTCTTATGCGTTCATCGCTAAGGACTATACTACCCAAGCCGCTCTTTATACTCATCATCAGTATATTGCAGGTTTCTTGATGGTTGGTGCTTTTGCTCACGGTGCGATCTTCTTCGTTCGTGACTATGATCCTGAAGCTAACAAAGATAACGTTTTAGCTCGGATGTTAGAACACAAAGAGGCGATTATTTCTCACTTAAGCTGGGTATCTCTTTTCTTAGGTTTCCACACTTTAGGACTTTATGTTCATAATGATGTTGTGGTTGCTTTTGGTACTCCTGAGAAACAAATCTTAATCGAACCAGTATTTGCTCAGTTCGTTCAAGCGGCTTCTGGTAAAGCTCTCTATGGTTTTGATACTTTATTATCTAACCCTGATAGCATTGCTTATACTGCTTATCCTAACTATGCCAATGTATGGTTACCCGGTTGGTTAGAAGCGATCAATAGCGGTACTAACTCTTTATTCCTTAACATTGGACCTGGTGACTTCTTAGTCCATCATGCCATCGCATTAGGATTACACACCACCACTTTAATCCTTGTTAAAGGTGCTTTAGATGCTCGTGGTTCTAAATTAATGCCCGACAAAAAAGACTTCGGTTTCTCCTTCCCCTGTGATGGGCCTGGTCGTGGCGGTACTTGTGACATCTCTGCATGGGATTCCTTCTACTTAGCTATGTTCTGGATGCTAAATACTTTGGGTTGGTTAACCTTCTACTGGCATTGGAAACACCTCGGTATCTGGACTGGTAACGTTGCTCAGTTTAACGAAAACTCTACCTATTTAATGGGTTGGTTCAGAGATTACTTATGGGCAAACTCCGCTCAGTTAATCAACGGTTATAATCCTTATGGTGTCAATAACCTCTCCGTTTGGGCTTGGATGTTCTTATTCGGACACCTCGTTTGGGCAACTGGCTTCATGTTCTTAATCTCTTGGCGTGGATACTGGCAAGAATTAATCGAAACCATCGTTTGGGCTCACGAACGTACTCCTCTAGCTAACATTGTTCGCTGGAAAGACAAACCCGTTGCTTTATCAATCGTTCAGGCTCGTTTAGTTGGTTTAGCTCACTTTACCGTTGGCTATATTCTCACCTACGCAGCCTTCTTAATTGCTTCTACTGCTGGTAAGTTCGGTTAATAACTGGTTTACTTTATTAGTTAGTGATTAAATAAAACTAACCCCTCTACCTTTACTGGTGGGGGGTTTTTCTTTTTTTATAATTAACTACTGTAATGCTATGACAGATACTTTCGCAGCTATTTGTTGAGCTATTTTTGTAAGAGCGATGGCCGAAGCTGATTCAGGATTTCCGACAACAATAGGAATACCAGAGTCTCCTCCTTCTCGAAGAGAAATTTCTAAAGGAATACAACCAAGTAAAGGTACATTTAACTCTTTAGAGGCTTTTTCACCACCACCAGAGCCAAAAAGGTCATAATTTTTATCAGGCATATCAGGAGGGATAAAATAGCTCATATTTTCTACCAATCCAAGAATATTTGTCCCTAACTGTTCAAACATTTTTAAGCCCCTACGAGCATCTTGTAAAGAGACAGTTTGGGGAGTGGTGACAATTACTGCTCCTGAAAGGGGTGCCGCTTGAGCTAAAGTTAATTGTGCGTCACCTGTACCGGGTGGCATATCAACAATTAAATAATCTAACTCTCCCCAATTGACTTGATATAAAAATTGACGTATAATACCGTTTAACATTGGGCCACGCCACATTACAGGCTGATCAGGATCAATTAAAAAGCCCATAGAAACCATTTTGACACCATGATTAAAAGCAGGTTGTAGAATATCTCCCCCTGAAGATTTTTCTACCTCAATAGGCACATCATTTAAACCCAACATTGTTGGTACATTTGGACCATAAATGTCAGCATCTAATAAACCAACTTTAGCCCCCATTTGGGCAAGGGCAACGGCAACATTTACAGAAACAGTACTTTTACCAACTCCACCTTTACCGCTAGAAATGGCAATAATATTTTTTACTTGATTTACTGATTGCCTATTTGGTAAAGGTTTTTGTTGAGGCGTTTCGGCTGTAATTTCAATAGATACTGACTCCACACCCCCTAATTTTTTAACGGCTTTCTCACAATCTTCTCTAATAAATTCTTTTAATGGACAAGCAGGAGTCGTCAATACGAGAGTAAAATTAACATTACCATCTTTTACCGTTACGTTACGGATCATGTTTAATTCTACTAAACTTTTTTGTAATTCAGGATCTTGAACTGGTTTTAATACTTCTAAAATTGATTCCGTCGTTAACATAATTTTTTATTTAATGGTTGATTTTGCCCTTTATGCCCCAAATATGAGGACTTTATTTTATTTATTCCGCTCTATGAAACTTACTCAAACTTGATCAATGAGTCAAGTTCCCACTCTTCATGGGATGGACGTTCACTTCCT
>JAACUG010000128.1 GCA_009993045.1 Cyanobacteria bacterium CG_2015-22_32_23 | reverse complement strand
GAATATGCAAGATCAGTATGTACAATTAGATTTACTAGACGCTAAACGGATTGGTATGTATATGGATGAGTCAGAACAAATATACCCCGAACAGTCCACAAGTGCGATCGTCTGTTATCATCCTGTAGCTAAGTATTTTAGTGCTTAATTTATCAAAAATGGTGGGCTTTTCGCTCACCAAATAGTAATACAATATCTACAGTTTATTAATAAGTTGATACATTGCATCTAAACAATTCTGTATGTTGTCACGTTTTATCTGAGTTTTTTTATTGGGCAACATAGTGTATTCTCCAGCTGTCATAACTGTAAAAGGCATTCCATAAGCAAACGCAACTACTCCTGTTGTTTGAAAATCACGAATTTCAACTATACCATCATTTAGATTCTGAAAAAATAGAACCTATGGTATAATGAAGACGATCAGTCACATTAACTATATTATTTTTTTGATAATGCAAATACAACAACTGTCGCTATTTCCTCAAACAGAAGTCAAAAAGAAAAAACAAGCAAAATTAGGGCGATATGAACGTATTCAAAGAGAATTAGAAAGTAATGATAATGATCCTTACAAAATTTTTATAGATGTTGAAGAAAAAAGAACTAATTATAACTTTGTGGATCTGTTTAGTGGTGCTGGTGGTATGTCTCAAGGTCTTTCAGACGCAGGACTTAATCCCATTATTAGTGTAGAAATTAACGAAATTGCTTCTGCTACATATCAAAAAAATTTTCCCAGTTGTTTTCATATTTGCGATGATATTAATAAATTTAGACCAAAAGAAATTCTTGATCTAATTAATGCCCCTGAAATACATCTCATCGCTGGAGGTCCACCATGTCAAGGTTTTTCTGTAGCTGGAAAAAGAAAAGAAGACGATCCCAGAAATTATCTTTTCCGAGAATTTATCAGAGTTGTTTCAGAAATAAATCCTTGGTATGTTGTGATGGAAAACGTACCTGGTATTCTGACTATGAAAAATGGTGCAATTAAGGAAAATATTTTTCAAGCATTTGAAGAAATTGGTTATAGGGTTTCAGTGGCAATTTTAGAAACAGCATCCTTTGGAGTTCCTCAAATTCGTCCTAGAGCTATTTTTATTGCGAATAGATTTAAGCAAAACAATCCCTATCCGAAACCACAATTATTACCTCATGAATATAAACCCATTGAATCAGTAATTGCTGATTTACCTGAATATGATCCAATTCCAGAGATTAACCATCAATGGACTCGTCATTCACCCCAATATATGGAAAGATTAGCCAAAGTAGGATATGGAGAATCATTATATGAAAGCTATGCAGATGCTTTTAAACGTCAATATCCGGGAAAACCTAGTATGACAATCAAAGAAAATCATGGAGGTACACATATCCATCCACATCTTAATCGAGTTATTTCAGCTAGAGAAATGGCTAGATTACAAAGTTTTCCTGATAGTTTTATTTTTGAAGGTACAATGAAAAAAGCTATGTGGCAAATTGGAAATGCAGTGCCTCCAAGATTAGCTGAATGTATTGCTTATGCTTTAATCCCTTATTTGGATAAAATTAAAGCTAATCAAAATTAAGTCTTTTATTTAATGCCACACGCCATTTTTGAAAGTCATACCACCCACAGCCTACGCATCCTTGCTCTGCTTCTTTCCCTTTTACTGGTATATTTTCACCCCATTTTTTATTTCCTTCATACCAAAATTCAATTCCAAAAGGTGTTCCTCTGTTACCCGTTTTTATACATTGCTCACAAGCTCTTGATTTGAGTAAATTATGATTTCCCGAATCGTCTTTTTTTAACAACTGAAATTTATCTTTTATTTGATCTTGACTGATATTAATGTCTAATTTTTCTTCTAGGCTTCCCCATCTTTCCATCGGAAATCGATGATCTATTACTAATTCATGTTTTTGTCTTTTTCTTTGCTCAATAATATCCGTATAATCATAGTATTCTAATACTTTTTTCGTTAACTTTTCAGAAATGTTACTAGGTGCATTTGAGGATTTAATCTCTCCTGTCCAACGATCCCATCGAGTTTGTTTACTGCAAATGTTACAAAAATCATCTTTACTTTCAATTACTAATCCTTCTCTTGTTTTTGTTCCTCTTTCTAAACCTTGTATTCCTCCTCCTCCAGCGTATTGTCCAGATGCTATTTTTTTCCCTTCACATTCTCGACAATGCCATTTTTTATCGCTAAGAAGATTGAAAACTTTTAATTGAATGGCGTTAGGTTTTTTAAATTTAGATTTTATTTCTTCAACAAGATTATTTGTGTTCATTTATATTAAAAATTTCTTTCTCTAAATCAAAAAATAATTCAGAAACGGTTAGCCCTAGTCCTTGAGATAATGCAACAAGAGCTGTAAAAGATGGATTTCTAACACCTCTTTCTATCCCAGAAATGTAAGTACGATCAAGACCAGAACGAAGTCCAAGTTCTTCCTGAGATATTCCTAAAAGAGTACGCTGGATTTTTACTGATTTTCCTAGTGCTAATAAAACTTTTTTTTTAATTTATCCATAAAATATATCTTATTTAGAATGTTGACAATTAATCTACGGACTATGTGTCACAATTTTTTCTTTTCCGATTGATGTTTTTCCAGGGGTCACAGTGGGCGAAATCGCCACAGAATACGCTCAAAAACTGTTTGCTAATGATTAATATACCAACTACCTCTATTATCATGGTATGGCGGTACAAACGGCGGAAGCGATGGCGGAATGGTGTCATGCAAGAATTCGCAGAGAGTTAGGCTTTGGAGATTCTGAACCAGATAACATCCGAGAAATGTTACAGCAACACTATCAAGGCTCTCGTTATAGTTTCGGTTATCCTGCCTGTCCGAATATGCAAGATCAGTATGTACAATTAG
>JAACUG010000086.1 GCA_009993045.1 Cyanobacteria bacterium CG_2015-22_32_23 | reverse complement strand
ACTAGAATCTAAATGGCTATAGAGAGTATTTATCTTAAATAGTTTAATCATATTTAATCCAATTTGAGTCCAGAGATGAAATGGGAATTGTATGTCATAGTGCCTTGAGAGTTCATAATTAGGGTTTACTGATGGGAGTCAGAAAGCTATAAAAATCAAGGCTTAAAACAGATTATCTGAACAAAAAGTGCGTTGTTGGTAACTTCGATCGAGCGTTCTATAGTTACTTCTGAAACATTTGACCCTATCTCAGTTCCTTTGATCTTCTCATAGAAATAATGAAAGTAGTTTTTCTACCAGCGGTTCACCTAACGACATTAATTTAACAGAGGGATGTTCCTCGTAAACTTCAGGGTAAAAGGTAACGTGATAGGTTGACTTTTGCCATTTTAATAGCCAAATGCGATCGCTCAAAGAGCAGTCTTCCAGATGCCATAGTAGCGTTTCATCATCGTCCTTGTCTTGAAATGTAATACCCTGACTTTGTAACCATCGAGATTGAGTGAAGATTTGTTCAACTTTTTTAGGGGGGAGAGGATTGGGAGGTATTTTTTGGTTGACTAACTGTAAATCAGCCGAAACATTTATTGCCGTCATTTGTTCTAAATCAGGACGAATCGGGGGATTATCTAGTAAATTCTCCAACTCACTTAATAAAACTCCTTCTTCCTCTGGATCTGCCGCCATAACTGCCTGTTCAATAAAAGTGGGTACTTGTGCTAAAATGGGTTGTAAGTTGCCCACTACAGTCTCAAAAGCATTAATTCGAGATCTCAGTTTCTGATATACCTTTGCTTCCACCGTACCATCATAGTAAAAATTATGAATGCGAATAGTAGGGTGAATTTGTCCAATTCTATCTAAACGCCCGATTTGTTGTTCAATTTGCATCGGATTCCACGGGCAAGAATACTGAAATAATACCCCACAAGTTTGTAAATTTAACCCCTCACTCGCCGACTTAGTACACAATAAAATCTTAATATTAGGCAATCTTTCATTATTAATTGTAGATTGTTTACTATTAATTAATCCTTCATTATTAATTATTAATTGTTCATTATTCATTGTGAAAAGCCTTTTAATCACCTCTTTTTTAACAACCTTCCATCTACCATTTTCGTATAACTCCCCTCCCCTTCCAGAATAACAAGCCACTTGATTGCCATATAATTGAACTAAAGTATCTCTTACATAATCCATCGTGTCAGTATATTGAAAAAAAGTGATCACTGTTTCTCTATTCATCAATTCTTGCCGCAAAAGAGTCAAATAATGAGATAATTTGGTATCTTCTCCCATTTGCTCACATTGTCTTAAAATATTCTCTAAATATTCAATTTCTGCTGGATCTGTTGCTTGAAAATAACCCTCTAATCCCTCTATAATGTTATCGTCTGCATCGTCTAAATCCATTAAATCATCATCGGTGATACTGATACCCTCTAAACGTCTTTCCAAAGATTTCTTAATGGCATAAAATGAGCTAGTAAGGCGACGGCGATATAATGTCATTAAAAACCCTAATCCAAATCTATTTTGTTGTTGGGCAAGGTTATAAAAGTGTCTCACATAATCACTCACCGCTTGATATAACGGAATTTCATTAATCGGGTTAAGTATGATGGCATTATCAAAAACTAAGCGATTAGGTATAGGATATTTTAAAATGCCTCGGCGATAATATTCCCTTAATGTCTCTCTGGTATGGCGAAACATCAAATCCTTGAGAGGGGTATTAATCGTTAAAAATTGCTTAGAAGTATCGATAAATTCTTGATTTTGACAGACTTTACGAGGATTAACGCTCGCGCAGCGCCACGGAGTGATCAATTTTCCCTTTTCCCATGTATCTTTAAGAGAATAGAGTAAAAGACGATTGTTTTGTTGTAAATATTGTTCAAAAATAGCACAGGGTTTTCCCCCTTGTTGAAAATAGTCAACTGTCAGAGATTGCCAAAAATTAAGCCTTAAATCATTGACAGGTAGCGGTAAACTATCAAAATAGTCACAGAAATTATCTTGATATTGCCATAATCCTTTTAACCCCACCAGATTGAGTAAATCAAATACTTCTATGGTATCCAACTGCATGGGAGTAGCCGTTAGCAGTAGTAAAGACTTGGTTTTTGCTTTTAATTCCCTGAGTAAAGCCAACAGACGATTAGGGTTATCTTCCCTTTGACTTGGATTACGGCGACGTGCATGGTGTGCCTCATCTACCACAACTAAATCCCAATCTTTAGCCTGTAATAACTCTTGGCTACGACTTCCCTGACGTGCTAAATGAGAGGAAGCCAACACCAAATCTACCTCATTCCAAATATTATTAATGGGGGTAATGGTTTTACCATCAGGATTAGTGAAAACACCCTTACTATAACTCCAAAAATGTAAGTTAAACTTTTCCCTTAACTCCTCATGCCATTGAGATTGTACACTCTTCGGAGCAAGAATTAATACCCGTTGCACTTGACGAGAAATGAGCAAATAACGGACAATAATGCCAGTGCTGATAGTTTTACCCAATCCTACCTCATCAGAAATCAGGGCAGAAGTAGGAAAATCAGCGATAAACTTTAACAGTATTTTCCGTTGATGTATCCAAGGTTTAACGGGGATAGACTCTAAACAATAAGCCAAACACCCTTCATGATTATGTATATCGAGTAAAGGTGCAAACTTTTCTTTTTCCGCCTCTATTTCTTCAGCCGTTAAATTAACTTTTTCCTCAATATTAGAGATATTATTTTCCTCTAATTCTCTTTCTTTATATTGCTCATTATTAATTAATTCTTTATTATTAACTGTTAATTCTACATTATTAACTAATTTTTCACTGTTAATTAATATTGGTTTATTTTTAGGAGTATATCTGAGTAATTTAGTTTTAATAGCGGTAGGAATATCAAAAACCTTAACATTTGGGGCTAAATTATCCCATAATTGATCAAAGCGAAATTGCTCCTCATTGACTCTTTGTAAATCCCTTTCTCCTTCCCAAGCACAATAAACGTGGAATGATTCTACATTGGTTTCCCATCCTCCTAAAGACTCATTATTTGAACCACTAAAAGCAATTTTATTCCCCTCTTTATCGGTAAAAATGCCTGTTTTTTCATGGAATAATTTATGTCTATTTAACTGTTCTGGTAAGCCATTTTTTTGTAAAGGAATAGCTATCTTTATCTCTAAAAAATTGTTAGCAATTAACCAACTAAGTATCTCAAAATGTTTTAACTCAATTAAGTTTTCTGGTTCTAACAATTGTCTATTTAAACAACTATTTAACCGCTCTTTTAATTCATATCCCTTACTAATGGCTTGTAAATCATCCTCACTAAATTCACAACCCATAATTAAACGCATTTGCCCTTCATTATAAACCATTACCTCTAATCCTTGGGCAACTTTAGAAAGGATAGCACTATTAAAAAACCCTGATTTTCGATCATACTTTATGGCACATTCGAGGGCGGGAATATAAAAATCTGCAATGGGATTATTTTCATTACTAGAATAACTAATTAACCAATCTTTTTCTACTAATAATAAGGTCATTTTTTTTGCTTTATGTAGGAATAAATCTTCAATTAATCTGATATTTCTACAATATTTTCACCCTGTTTTAATAACTCTAAAGCGAGGATAAAAGTCTTAGTAAAAATAGTTTTTAAATGGCGGTTAGTCACATTTCCACAAGTTACCCAAAGAATTTGAGGAGGAGAATTAAAACGATTAACTAATTCAATAAAATCCCTATCTTTAGTGATAATAACAACTTCCTCAACTTTCGCCCTCTCAAAAATTTCTGTATCTTCAGCATCTCTTAAACCTAAATCTCTTAATGAAAAAGCCTTTACCGAAAAAGTATCGGTTAACCATGACGCTAATTGTGGTGGTAACTGTGCATCAATCCAAAATTTCATGCTGTTAGACGTGGAATAGTTGTATATTGAGAAGCAAGTAGTAAACAGGCTTGAATATCTTGCAATTCTAAATCGGGAAAATCTGCTAAAATCTCGGCAATATCTATATTTAAAGCTAACATCTCTAATATGTCACAAACTCTAATTCTCATACCTCGAATACAAGGTTTTCCTCCGCATTGTTGAGGGTTATAGGTTATTCTTGTCAGCAATTCTCTTTTATTGTTCATAATATCAAAAGTAAAAACTGTTTATGCAACCATATGATAAAATACAATCCGTTAATTGTTAATTGTACATTGTTAACTGTACATTGAAAAGTGCAAGAATTTCAATTAAAAATTAGTTCTTTAAAAGATAATAATTTTGCCCTTGAATTATACCAATGTGCTTATAAAAAAGCAGGAGAGAAAAAACGTCCTTCTGCTAAAAAAATGGGAAGAATTAAAGGTAATAGCTTAATCTTAATTAGACAGACTATTTATCAAGTATTAAAAGGGAATAAATATGATCCTCAAACATTAAATTATAAAAGACGTACACCTTATATTTTAACGGAAGAATCAGGAATTAATTTGGCAATTCTATTTCAGACAATTCAACCATTAAAAAAAGAAGACAAAATTGTTAATATTCGGGATGCAGTCATGGCAATGAGTTATGAGGAAGCGCATTATTGGTTTGCGAAAATTAATCATGGTAAACGTAATGTTGCCTTACGCGCTTTAAGGATTCTTTTAGGAGAAAATTAATTAATAATTAATAATTAATAATGATTTTAGTTCAATTCATTTAAGGATCGATACTAGCCGTTTAATTCATTACACGGTGGGTTCTGATTACCATAGGAAAATCGCTCGTCCACTGATATAATAAAATTATCAAATATTGATAATAACAGAAAGAAAATATGGTAGTTACTGTAACCTATTGGCAAAGTATTAAAACCGAAAACTTCCTTAGATTTAGAGATAGATAAAGAATATCAAATTCAGTTAATTTCTGATTCCAATGAGGTAATAGAAAATGAAGTTAAATTAGATAATTTAGATCAAGAATTTGATTGGTTAGTAGCTGATTTGGGGGTAAATGTACCATTAAAAAGAAAGGAAGTTTATGACATTTAAACATAAAAAATTAGAAAGTTTTATTAGAGATAAATCCAGTTAAAGGTTCATAAGTTTTTGATCTTTTTCATTTAGCAACTATGTTAATCTACATCATTAAACATATTTACACTTTTAATGATCGTGATTTTAATTTGTATCAAGATATAGATGTAATTTTACCTCAATAATATTAAACTATTCTATCTTAAAGCGCGATAGAACCTCCCCTATAATCATTATTAATTATTCATTAATTGATAGCTGAAAATACTGCACCTTAGACTTAATCTCATCGATACCCAACCAAAGATTAATTAACGTCTGTTTCTCCTTCATGCTATCGGGAATCACCTTAAAAGCAATTTCCATCGCCTTAGTGAGTAAATCATTATCATTTAACCCCGTTTTCTTCATAAATTGGCGCACCGCCTCCAAATTACCCTCCTCCTCATACACCGCAATTAAGGCGTGTAAACCATCGATTAAGTAATCCATCTTAAACTCTTGAGGGTTGACGGTAAAAGCCCGTTTTTTCAGTCGTTGTTGAGGGGTTAACAGTTTACAAGTGCCACTAGCGGAGTCAATGAGTTTATATTCCCTTGCTAAATCGTTAACGTTAAAACCACCAATAGCCAAGGCTAATTGTCGCGCTTCATCAAAGGGAAATTCACGCGCAGAAAAGGCATCCCACGCTAATAAATACCATTGGGTTAAGGCATCAAAACCCACCGTATCGGTTTGTAATAATTTACGAAAACGGTAACTGGCGATCGCCTTCCTTGCCTCCGCAAAGGCTACCTCTGGGCGCACTTCATTTCCTGTATTGTCGAGGATGGGGTAAGACTTGGAAAAGACGTTTAAAGCCACCCCAAAGGCACTTAAATATAAGTCAATGCCTGTTATATCATTATCCTCAAAATAACCTGCCCTTGCTTCCACTTGGTTAGCTACTTCGGGGCGCAAATCATCCCACCACGCACCAGTGAATGGTTGACTTGCCCCTAAATCCCCAATACTGGGGACTTTTTTCTCTGACTCCCCCAAAGTTGGGGGTTGGGGGGCGGAGGAGATATTTGCCCCTAAATCCCCAATACTGGGGACTTCCATCGATTTTTCTCCCCCAAAATTGGGGGCTGGGGGGCATATTTGGGGGGCTACCCTTTTTCTACATACTAAGATAACAGTGCTAGAAACGCTGTTTTTCTTTGCCTGATGGAGATTTTGGGGGTTTTCCGTTGAAACTGCCCAAGAAGCGGTAATTTCAAATCCTGCATCGATTAAGGCTTTTGCTAATACATCCCATGCGCCCGATTCTTTATGGTTAAATTGTACGGTTAAAACTCCGTCATCCCTCAAGACTCGATAGGCTTCATTCCATGCCATCGCCATTTTAGCCTCATAATCTCGACTGGCTAAAACATCGGCACTTTCTCCCATGTTGCGAAAACGGGAGGGATTGGCTACGGCTTCTCTATCTTTATCGGTTAATTCTTGCCAAAATATATCAGGAAAAATATCCCCTAATATCCTCTTATTCCACACATAAAAAAAGTCGGATAATTCGGCATATTGAATTGTACCGTAATAGGGAGGATCTGTGATGATTGCTTCTAAACTTCCATCGGGTAAATGATATAAACTATCGGCAGATTCGAGGTTAATTTTAACATCCGTAGCACAGCCATCTTGGCTGTCATTATTATCATTTTGCTTTTGATTTTCTTCTTGGTTATCTAATAAATCTAACAGGCTAGAAGCCTGTTTTACGGTTTTATTTATGGTTATTTTTTCTGGGTTTATATATTCGCAAAGTTTGGTAAAATCATCTGCAACTGTACTCGCACACCAAGTAAATAAATATCCTGCTCCATTTGTTTCGGGATAATTCCACATTAAATTTAATGAATGGGTAGCAGATGCTCTACCAATATGAGTCATTACTTCTTTAATTCCACTTAAACGGCAATTCATATCAACACATCGATCGAAAACCAAAGCCAAATAAGTTATAATTGCTTCGGCTTTTTCTGGTTCATATTCTGCTAGTATTTTTAATTTAGCATCGTTAATTATTTCTACATAAGTAACAAGAGTTAATAATTGACGAGGGTTAAATAATTGATGCCATTTATCAATACCAATTCTCAGTAATTCTCTAGTTTTTTCACCGCTAATAATATCAATATCAGGTATTAATTGATTAAGGTGATATTCGTCTGATTTAGCTTGTAAAAATTCCTCAGCTTTTTTAATGCCTTCTAAGTCAAATTCATAAGGTAATCTAAACTCTAAACTTCCCTTTCCTTGTTTAAAAGCTACCGCATATAATTGATGTCCTAATCCCGTTGTTTGTGCCTGTTGTTTAATATAATCATCTTCAATAACATTGCCACAATTACAACATTTTCCTACACCTCGCCCAATGGTATTATAATCATTAGGATCAAATTCTATGGCTTTTTCATGGTTATTTGTAGATTTTTGATTATTAGTTAAGTTGCCTTTTTCATTATTAATTATTAATTCTTCATTATTAATTAAACCAGATTCTTCATTATTAATTAAAATAGTATTTCCTTTTCCTTTTTTACCTTTTATTAACTCAAAATTTACTTTTTTTTCGGCAATATTAGGAATAGGTTTAACAGCACAAATACGATGATTTTTGATAGCAGAAGGAGATCGATCGATCCACCAATTAGGAGATAAAGGTATCACAGATTGACAATGAGGACAAGTAACGGTGTGCGCCCAGAGATAATTTTGTACGGTTTCCGTTTCGCCCCTAAATCCCCAATTCTGGGGACTTTTTTCTTCCCCAAAGTTGGGGGTTGGGGGGGCGGAGGACACTTCTTTCTCCCCCAAAGTTGGGGGCTGGGGGGCGGAGGACACTTCTTTCTCCCCTAAAGTTGGGGGCTGGGGGGCGGAGGAGGGGAAAAAATCAGCTAATCTTTTTTGGGCTTCATCGCCCACATATTTAACCCATTTGTCAATATCTTGTTGCAAATCTTTACCAAATTTGAGGGGATATTCCATAGCGGCTTTCATGGTAATAACGGCTACGGGGTTTAAGTCACTGGCGAAGACGTTTAAGCCATATCTGACACCTTCAAAGGGGATGCTTCCTCCTCCTGCAAAGGCATCGAGGATGGCAGGGTTTTCATTTCCCCAGATGTTTTGACAATGGTGTTTTAGTCTTTCGATTTGCTTTTGGGTGGGAGGTTGTTTATAGAGGCGAATTTCTTTGATATTGCGTAGTTTATCTTTTTCTTCTTCGGTTTTTGCGGATTTTTCCCAAAATTCGATTTCTTCTTGGCTATAAATGCCCATGATGTATAAAAATTCTTCCATGCTTATATCGGCTGGAAGGAGGGATGCTAAGACGGAGGCACGGGAAAAGGATAATGGTTTGCGAGAATACCAACGATGTAAACCTTTGAAGGGATTGCCTCCATGTTCATAATATACCTGCTCGTTGAGGAGTTTGACAGGCATTATTTTTTCGATGAACAGTTGAGGGCGCATATTTAATTAATAATGAATAATTAATAATTATAGGGAAGGTGTGATGGAATAACAATTAAGAATTATTATGGGGGAGGTTCGATCAAATAACAATCAACAATGTACAATACAATGAACAATTAACGAGTTTAACAAAAATGGAGAAAGAAGTCCCACGCTCTATTTTTCGTTAAAAAACCGCCCATGAAATGAGCGTGGGATGAATTTTGACAGTAAAATAACATCCGTAGGATTCGGCTTCAGTGCCTTCCTTGAAAGGATGTCATACACAAGCAAAAACGATGGATGAATTATTAGAGAGAATAACCGAAGCCATTGAACTTTATTTAGAGGTAGAAAAAGAAGAATTTAAACCTTTAGAATTTGTATGATAAGAATACCTTGAGCAATTTTTGTTGTTGGTTTATCTCTTAACCATTTCACATTATCACCTTCGAGGGTTATTTCATAACTTTTCAGCATCCCTTTATTTTATAAAATCAACAATTAAAGATACTTTAATGATTCTAGCATGAGGTGAAGGGCTCTGGGTTTATAATTTATCTTGTTGGCGTAAGACTCCCATTAAATAGCCTTCTGATTTATTCAGCAAACCCTAATTATTAATTATTCATTATTCATTATTCATTATTCATTAATTAAAATTGCTTTTAAATTAAGTCGCTCGACTGGATTGCGTTTAAAAGCATCAAAAACCATATTAAATTCTGCTCCATCGGGAATAATAGGATTAACAAAATCAATAGTCAAAGTTAAAGAAACATTCGCCTCAGTATTGGGTGCATTTAGTAAACTATTAAGGGTATTAAAAAAACTTTGAAAACTCTTAGTATCCCCCTGAGACTCTAAACGGACGAACTGCCCTTCTCCGCTTTGAATAGTAACAGTTTGATCAATATTTATTGACCATAATTGAGGACGATTTAATAAAGATAAAGTCGTACCAAATTTACGATAATCCATCACAGTATTAACAGTTAAAATAAGAGTAGAAATTGCCGTAATTTTATAGTCTAAACATTGGTCTTTAAGATAATTAAAAGTGATATTAACACTACCGTCTTTAATAATTTCCCTAGGTTTAATCGTCTCAAAAATATCCTCATTATTAACAGTATAATTACCTGATTTTTCCTTAACAGTTTGAGTAAGTAAATCAATTTTTGTCTCTTGGGTAGCAGTTTCACCACTACCATAATCAACTATAACTTTAAATGCCGTTAACCCGTTAATGGTAGTAGCATATTCATCAGTAGGGCGAAAATCATCCCTAACTAAACCATTATCTTGGTATAAACTAACGGTTAAAGCGCCCTTAGCCTTCCAACGCACTCTGACTTCCTTTGTGTCTGGGTTGATAACTTGGGCGGAAAGTTGAATAACTTTTGGTTGAGGGGGTTGTAAAATACCCCGACGGTAAAGGATATATTTATCAGAAAACTCGATAATCTGGGGAAGATTAGTTAAAGGTGTATCAGTTTTAATGTAGGTTGCCTTCACCCCTCCTCCTTGAGGATTTGCTTTCACTCCTAACCCATCAGAATTTGCCCTCACTCCTAACCCATCAGAATTTGCCCTCACTCCTAACCCATCAGAAGAAGGGGATAAAGCTTCTAAATCCCAGACACCATCGATTAAACCTTGACGAATGGTATCTCTAAATAATGATACCTCTACATCTAATAAAAATTTCAAACTCAAATCCTTAGCAAAGGTTTCCTTGAGGGCTTTGGTGGTAATGGAATCCAATCCTGCCGCCCATACTTTTTGCTGAATATAAGCCGAGGCATAGGGTTTTAATGGTTCATCAGTACGGATTTTTTGACAATCTTTGAGGGCTTTTAAAATAATATCTTGTTGATTACTATTACCCTTAATGGCACTGGCATCCTGTGCTGGTAAAACATAATGTTTTAATCCTTCTGGGGCTTTTACTTGGTCAAAATCAGGGTAAAATAAATGACGATAAGCACCTGTTAAGGCTATTCTGACATCTAACTCCTTTTTACCGCCTCGCTCTTTTAATTGTTTCCGTTGGGTTTCCGATAAGTCTTCTAACCTTGTTTGGGATTTGAGAATATTTTGGATGGCTTTATATTCTCTTGTAACATCGATTGCTCTTTCCATCTCGGTTTTATTTGCCACGAGGAATAATAAACGGTTGCGATAGAGGCGAAAACGTCCCGATTCTCCCGTATTATTGAGGATACTAACCAACAGAGATGGTGCAAATTCAGTGGATTGAGTGATGGTAACTTCATCAAAATCCATTAAACACAATACAATATCATCCGCCCGATCGTCCACATCCCCAGGGCTATTAGGGGCGCTAATGACGGTAAAAAACTTTTTAGCGAAAATACTATCTCGACGGGTGCGTAATTCCTCTTTCGCTTCCCCTCGTCCAATTTGTTCCTTTTCTTCGGTAATAATTTTATTAATGGAAGGTTCTTCTTTAAATCGGGCTATAGTGGTAATCGGATCAAGATCTAAATACCATGCTACCGTCTGTAAATTATCTAAAGCTCGGTCGATAAAATTAATATCGATGGCGGGGGTTAATAAAGATAAATTTAACTCAGCGCGCCGAATCCCTGCG
This sequence comes from Cyanobacteria bacterium CG_2015-22_32_23, assembly GCA_009993045.1. Lineage (GTDB taxonomy): Bacteria > Cyanobacteriota > Cyanobacteriia > Cyanobacteriales > Cyanobacteriaceae > Geminocystis. The sequence goes on along the minus strand of JAACUG010000086.1, from coordinate 36,295 downwards.
CTGATACCGTATGTGAGGGAATGTAAAAAAATTGTCCTTGCTAAATAGGAAGTCAAAGGGGGTTTACCAGCCATCAACCATTCCTCATCCTGTTGTTGAGCATAAGCCCTTCTACCAGTAGGATTATAAATATCAGCATTAATAGCAGGGCGCATGGTGGAGCGTTGAATCTTGGATGTTAATTCATTAGTAATATCCTCTTCCTTGCCGATGGGTAAATGGTGGGTATGAATCAGGGATATATGGTTTTCTGGGTTATCATTGTCTTGACTATAATTATCCCAGACATAACGCACCAATTGAGCCAGTAATCTTAATGCACCCCTTGTGCGCTGAAATTCAGCAATAGTGGCTATTTTTTTAGTCAGTAGATTGAATAACTCTGGATGGAAGGGATAACTTTGTGAAATTGCCTCTGCGTAGGTGGCATCTTTACAACTATCTGGTAAATTAAGAGGAGAAGTTTTGTAAGTTTGTAGGTAAGCCGAGGCGATCGCCTTTCCAGCTTCTACATCCACAGAATCAAAGAGACGCTGTTTAACAATATTATAAATTTCGACATCGGTACTAGGGGTTAAAATCCTTTCCTGACGGGCAGAAGCACTAAGTAACTCTTTTAACTCATTGGTTTCATCGGCAAAAGTATCGCTACTAGAAGCTAAAGAATAGACTAACACAAGGTTATTAGTCGCCGAAGCCAAATCCATTAAAGAGAATAAAAAGTTAACCACCTGTTTAGCAAGGTTACTGTCTTCGACTTTTTTACCCCTTGCCATACTCAAATAACGGGCAATTTCATCTAAGATAATGACGGTGGGTTTCTCTTTGATTAAAACTTCCATTACTGAAGTGCCAGGGCTTAAAAAAGTAAGATCGCTTTTTTGCAATAATTGATAACCTTCCACACCGCCAATTTGATAAGCAATTTCACCCCAAAGACTATAAGTGGTAACTCCTGTATCTTGATGAATAACTCCATTCTGGGCATCTAAATCCCGCCCATCGATGGCGGCTACTTGTATGGTTTGAGTGGGTATAATATCTAAATCAGTAAATCTCTCTAAACCCTCAATGTTACGTCCAGATTTAGCAATATGCCAGATAGCGATTTCATCATGGGTTTTACCACCGCCAAAACTGGTTTCTAACCGTAAAATGGGTGAACCGCTACTATAGGCACTCAAACGAGTAAACACTTCTCGAATGAGAGTTTTAATGCCGTCGGTGGGAAAAGTATTAGCAAAAAATAAGTCTGGATTTTGATATACTTGAGGTGCTTTTCCTTCTACCACTGATTTTAATTTAGCCGCAAAAAGGTCTAATTGTAAATCTCCTGACAAAATTTCCTGTCTGGGGTAGCAAGTTTTAAAAACGGAGTTGAGCATTTTTGACTTAGAGATAAATTACTAGAGGATAAAGAAAGATAGTTTGATCATCTTCCCCAAAAATATCTTTATTCCGAAAATTCGGAAGCATCCTGAAACAAGGAACAAAAATATCAAACCAAACTGTAAAAAGCATTTCTTTGGGTTGTTGCCAACACTGTAATTTTTGATTCAGTTTTGGTAGTTCACAAACATACGATTAACGAAGAATAGTTATTTCAATTAACCTTGAGACAATTTTTTAAATTTTATAGGATGCCCACCCGTCATTGTTTTCGAGGATTTATAATCTTATTAAACTGTTTCATTCTTATGTGAAATAACTATATGAGAATTGCTGCTAAGTTTTCCATAAACTTTAATATTTTCAATTTCTAAAGAAAATCCTCCTGCTTCAAAATGAGGATTATAACCGCCGTCATATTCAAATTTACTTAACATTAATTGTAAAGAATAAACTTTACTAGAATCAAATTTTGGTGCATCTTTTAAAGTTTTAGCACGAAATACGGGGATTAAATCATCAAAAGGAATATCAACGGTTATCCACTGATTATCAATGGTATCAAAAGAATAACAATAACTAATACCATCCCATTTGCCTTCACATCGACTAATAAATTTATACCTTTTACCATCGCCTTTAACTTTTAAGCGAATGCCTTGATAAGGGGATAAATCCCATTCAGGAATAAAATTTTTACTTCTGACGGAAACAAAACCACCGTTATTATTAGTAGAAACAATGCCCGTAAAAATTGCTTTATTATCCCTTAAAATTAAATTACTGCTACTAACTCCCCCCATTACGACATCATCTACTGCGCCCCAAATAGTACGCAAGTTATCATTAGCGATGGTAAAATCAAATAAAATCATTTCGCCAATTTGTAAATTATTATTCATTAATTCTCTTAATTTATCTATGCCATTTTGAGGGAAAAAAATCACTTCATTAACTCTTTCAAATAATGAAGAAAGAAGTATATCTTTATCTAAATCCATAACGATAATTTCTGTTAAAGGAGAAGAAAAAGCGGTATTAGGGGAAGACGTAATAATTCTTAAAGGGGTGTTTTTCTTTTGTAAAGAATCGATGGTTTCTTGGGCTAAATTACTGTTATCATCAGCAATTAAAGTTATATTAATCATTAATGAAGGCATATTTTTTGAGTTAAATAACTTTAGGAAACAAGAAGGAATTGGAAACACATTAAAATAAACTAAAGTATCCCAAAGACGTTTTAATTCCATGATATTTTTAATATTATAAATAGATAATTTATTTTGTTTATCTACCTATAGTATAGGATAAAAAAATATAATTTTTAAGTTTTTTTGCATACCATAAAATCAGTAAAATGTCAAGTAAAATTGTTAATTGTTAATTAGATTTTATTAATTAATCTTCGGCGAAAATATAACGATATAATTCGCTAGGATCAGGTTCTGGACTAGCTTCTGCAAATTCTACTGCTTCGTCAATGTTCTGTTGTACTTTTTGATCAATAGCGTCTAATTCTCCTTGAGAAACGATGTTATTTTCTGTTAAATAAGTAGCGAATTTTTTGATCGGATCTCTAGCATTCCAAAATTCTTTTTCGGCTGGATCTCTTAATTCATCAGGATCTGCTAAAGAATGGCCACGAAAACGATAGGTTAAGGCTTCGATTAATGTTGGTCCTTCTCCTGCCCTAGCTCGTGCGATCGCCTTTTGTGCGACATCTCGTACAGCTAATAAATCCATGCCGTCAACCTCATAGCCTTCCATGTTAAAAACACTGGCTTTTTTATAGATTTCGATTTGAGAAGTAGCACGTTCATGTTCCATACCGATCGCCCACTTATTATTTTCGACGACATAGAGAATGGGTAATTTCCACAAGGCAGCCATATTTAAACATTCAAAAAATTGACCATTATTACTAGCACCATCACCGAAAAAACACACTGTAACTTGATCAAAATCTTCTCCTAAAGCCTTTTTGCGATACATACTTTGATAAGCTGTACCAGTAGCAACAGGGATACCTTCAGCCACAAAAGCATAACCACCGAGTAATTTATGCGCAGCAGAGAACATGTGCATTGAACCGCCACGACCTTTACTACAACCTGTTACCTTGCCGAAAAGTTCTGCCATAACTTCTGTGGGAGGCACACCACTACTTAAAGCATGAACATGATCTCGATAAGTGCTACAAACATAATCTTGATCAGGACATAAAGATTTAACAATACCGCTAGAAACCGCTTCTTGTCCGTTATAAAGGTGAACAAAACCAAACATTCTACCACGATAATACATTTCAGCACACTTATCTTCAAATAAGCGCCCTAAAACCATATCTTCATAGTAAATTAAACTTTCTTCTTTAGAGATTTTAACGGTAGAATGGTCAAATTTGGGGAGAGTTCTTTCTTGAGCCATAGTAATTTTTTTAGTTATTCATAAATCATTATTAAGTATCCGTGAATAATAATCAATTTTTTCCGTGAAGATATGTTATTTCGAGGACAATTTTATTCTAATAATTCCCCAGCCGCCTTCCATCCTTCAATACTAGGAGGAAAACCTTTAACGTTGTCATAACCAAGCATTTGTAAAGCCATAACACCCATAGCAGTACGATAACCCGTCGAGCAATAGAGTATTACGGGACGATTTTTAGGAATTTCTTGAAGATGATCTGTTAATGTTCTGATGGGGATATTAATTGCTTGTTTTATATGCCCTGAATCATATTCATTTTTCTCCCTGACATCCACTAATAAAGCCTGTTTTTCTTTGGTTAAAGTCTTAATAGCATTAACTTGTCTAATGGTATAGTAATCCGAAGGAATAGAGGAGAGAAAATTTTTTACAGAGGGTAAAGCTAAATTTTGATAAACCAAATCTACAGGAGAGTCAGGGTTTTTCTCACTAACCATCTCTAATAGTCCGTTATTACCACTGGGAGTAACAAAAGCAATAACTGGATTTACTTCTAAACGAGTACAACCATAAAATAAAATACTTAGTAACAAAACGAATAGGAGTTTTATCATGGGTTTATTTGTGGCATTGCCCACCTACTTTTAGAGAATATTTATGATGAAAACCATTGTGTACCGATTCCTCTAGCCATCATTGATGCTAATAAAGGGATAAGAGTAAATCCACATAATTCCACAATAATAATATACTTTAATCTTTTATATTTATTGAGTGTTATTTCTGGGGGTTTTTCTTGTGTTAGAGATTTAATCCAACCTAAAAAAGAAATAGTGGGATATAACGATAATGTACCTACCACTAAAAATACAGCCATTTTCATCCAAAAAACTGGTTGATTCATATAATAAGCTGTTTCTTTACCGTAATATAAAACCCTTAAAATTCCTGTACCTAATACTGTCAATGCTGCGATACCATAAGCAGTATCAGCCCATAAAATTCTCCAAGCGTCTTTTAAGGTTAATTCTTCCTTAAGGGTAAAAAATTCTGTTATTAAAGTTGCAAAAATAACACCTAAACTTAAATAATGAAAATAGGCGGTAATGGCACTAGCCCACATAAAATTTTCCTAGGGATTTTAATTAATTATGAATTTTAATATCATTTTATAGTTAAATAACAGTATAGTCAATTACTGACTAATTTTGATTAAAGTATCAACAAAAGTTGGGTAAGAAATAGAAGCCGCTTCGGCACGATTAATAATGGTTTTTCCTTGGGCATTTAAACCAGCAATAGCTAAACTCATAGCAATACGATGATCTGTAAAACTGTCTAAATCAGCACCATTAAGAAGATTTCCGCCTATAATTTCCAAACCATCCGCAAATTCCCTTATTTTTGCTCCCATTTTACCTAATTCTAAGGCCATAACCTTAAGGCGATCGCTTTCTTTTACCCGTAATTCTTCTGCATCTTTAATAACCGTAGTACCTTGAGCAAAACAAGCCGCTACTGCTAGGATGGGAATTTCATCAATTAAACGAGGAATAATTGAGCCTTCGAGGGTACAAGCCTTAAGTTTACTTGATTTTACCCTTAAATCTGCTACAGGTTCACCGGCTGCCTCCCTTTGATTAAAAATGGTAATATCTGCATCCATCATCTGTAAAGCCTCTAAAATACCTGTGCGAGTAGGATTTATACCTACATTCTCGATGATTAATTCGGAATGGGGTGTAATCGCTCCAGCTACTAACCAGAATGCTGCCGAACTAATATCACCAGGTACTATAACTGTTTGTCCTTGTAATTTCGCTCCCCCTTCAATAGTAACGCTATGGGTATCAACATCAATTTCGAGAGTAGCACCAAAAGCTCGTAACATTCTTTCACTATGATCTCTCGACAAAGCTGGTTCGGTAACGGTGGTTTTGCCTTCCGTCATCAATCCTGCCAAGAGAATACAGGATTTAACCTGTGCAGAAGCTATGGGAGAGTGATAATGAATGGGTTTCAAATTCTGCCCAATAACCGCCAAAGGAGCATTTTTGTTGCTATTTCTGCCATAAATAATTGCTCCCATTTGTTGTAAAGGTTGAATTACTCTTGACATGGGGCGAGTGCGTAGAGAATCATCTCCAGTGACGGTGAAAAATTTGTCAGGTTGGGATGCTAATAAGCCTAACATTAATCGCATGGTTGTACCTGAATTTCCTGCATCAAGAATACTTGACGGCTCTTGTAATCTTTCTTGTCCGATACCTGTAACAATTACTTTTTCTGTATTTAAGTCAGAAATTTTTGCACCCATTGCCTCAAAACAGTGAGCAGTACTACGAGGATCTTCTCCTAGTAATAATCCTTCAATAGTAGTTTCACCTAATGCCATCGCACCTAACATTAAAGCACGATGAGAAATGGATTTATCTCCGGGTATTGAGATTTTTCCTTGTAAAGAATTAGCTTTTTTTTCGATAACTAATTGATGAGATTGAAGATTTTTAATCAGTTTAATCACGGGAAATAATTATAAATTTTAAAAGATAAAAAAAGAGTATATTTATTTTATCATATTACTCAATTTATTTCATTATTTAATCAGTTACTTAATATTTCTAAACAACAATAAAATAAATAATTATAAAGTTATCTTCCATGATTGAAGTAATAATTAAAGATAAAATTAACCTTAATTAATTAACAAAAATTATAGTATCTTCAAGTTATTATTTTAAATATATAAATATAGAGTTTTTAAATCATTTGTGATAATTTTTACCCCTATAACTCCCCAATTTTTGGGAAATTAACTTATTAGGAGTTAAATAAGATTACTATAACTGATAAAATAATATTAAATTGAGAAATTTTCCTGAATATAACTATCATTAATAATCACTTTTATGGCAAACTTTTCTTCTTGACTACCCCAAAACTTATACTGAATAATTTTATCATTATTTTCTGTAATTATTTCTGCAAAAATATTATTATTTTCATCAATTATTTGGCATAGTAAATTTTTAGGTAAATAAGTATCTATATTGATAGAATAAATGCGAATAAAAATATCTATTTGATTATTTGTTTTTGGTAAAATTCCTAGTAATAAACCTAAACTATGATTCTCTAAATTAATGATTTTTCCTCGCCAAATAGCACAAGACGGGTGACTAGAGTCTAATATTTGTAAAGCTAAAGCTGCATTCCATCTAGTTTCTTCATCATCGTGATTGTTAATAAATTGAGGTAATATATTAATTATTTCTTCTTTATTATCAATATTACCATCTAAATTAATGATACTTTTAAGTATATTATTAACTTGATTATTATCAATATTATTTTCTAAAATTAATAAAGAATCTGTTAAAGAAAATGAGCGAGAAGCCAAGGCAAGATTAAAACTAAAATCAGGAATAAAATATTGTTGTTTTAAATCTTCAATAGTTTGCCAACTTTTAATTATTGCAGAAGAAAATTGATGATTTAACCATTGATTTAAGTTAATATATTGAAGAGATAAAAATAGTTTATTTCGGATAGAATTATTACTTATAAAACTTAACCAGTCAGAAAAATTAAGAAGAAGACGAGGAGATAAATTATTTTGAATTTCTGTTATTAAACTTTCTTCTCTGGAAGCATTAAATGGTAAAGGAGAAATTTGTGGAATTGAATTCCAACCATATTCATATTCTAAGCAGATTATATTTAAGTCATTTTCTAAACATTCAAAAGGAAAATCAATATAGTGATTAAAAGAGTCTAATTTACCATAATTTATTATATCTTCATAAGAAGCATAACCCCAAAAATTAAGATAGTTTTCCTCTAAGTTTACTTCCACTGGTAGATAATAATTTCCTACCCATTGAGGAATTTTTAACCATTCTTCAGGAATAGAAAACTCTGTTTTATCTTGAATTTCTGTCGGTATTAAAACAATGCGACTATCATTAATATCGATAGCATTACCGTTAATAAAATTCCAAATACTCAAGTTATCTTCTAATTTTAAGTTATCAACAAAATTACTTTCTAACATTAAATTAAGCCATCTTAAAAAAGTTTTTCTGACTAATAAATTAAGATAGCCACGAAAAGAAGCAACTTCGTTATTTAACTTACTTATTTGTTGCCAAGTTTCATTTTTTATATCATCATTTAATTTTATTTTGGTTTCGTCTATATTGGTATCAATCAAGTTTAGATAATTCATAGTATTTGTTTGTTATAACTAAATTAGTTTTTAATTAAAGAATTCTGGTAATAAAGTAAGTTTAGATAAATTAAGATTGATTAATTTTAGTATTTGTTTTAAATATTGATTAATATTTTTTTAATGTTGATTAGATTCGATTAAAATATTGATGACAAAATTTTTCTAACCGTAATATAATATTATCTTTAATAATCGGATTATTTTCTAACTGTAAATTTAGTTTATTATTAAACTTTGTTATTAAAACATTAATTAATTCTGGGCAAATATTTTCGATAAAAGAAATATTATTCATGGAATTTTTAAAATAGTTTTCTTGAAGTAATTTTTGTTGATAAATATTAATTTCTAAGAAAGATTTTTGACATAGTAATAATATTTCAGATTCGATATATTCTGTTATCCATCCTTTTAAAATGTCGATTAATACTTCAATTTCCTCCTTAGAAACTTTTTCTTTTTCTCCTTTAATATTTTTAATAACTTCATCTAATAACATTTTTCTAATTTTGTTTATATTCTTAGAAAGTTGAGATTGTTCTTTGATAAAATTAGGATTGGTTAATTGAATAGTTTTAATAATTTCTTGTTGAGTTAACCCTAAACCTTCCCCAAGATAAAAGATACTTTGAGAAGCAAGATTAAGATTATTAAATGTAGTAGTAAGAAGATGATTAATTTGTGGTTTATCTTCATTTTCTTCTAATAAAGTTAAATAATCTTGAGGATTATCATTAATATTAATTTCTTTATCTTCAGGAAAATTAATCGTAATAGGATTTACAAATAATCTGGCTTTTTCTCCACAAAACTTAATTTTGTTTTCAAACTCTTCTATAGTTAATATGGAAGAAAAGTTAAATTGTTTCTCCGCTAAAATATTATATTGATTAGTCATTATTTTGAATTGAGAAATAGAAGGAGAAGATAAAGATTTATTTCTATGGGGAGAAGATGATATATAATTATCGACAAAACATTGCCAAATCAATAAATATTCTTCTAATTCTTTTCCTGTTAAACCCCCCATTTTTTTTAAAACTTCTTGTCTTTTAGATTTACTAATTCTTTTTAATAATCCCCAATTAGTTAATAATTTCCATCCTCGACTAAGATAAACTTTGTCTTTAATAATAGTTTTTAATCTAGTTTGTGCATAAGTAGTTATTTTACTTCCTCTATGATTTTGATATTGTTTTAATAATTTATCAGGTGTAATAATAGCTTCGTTACCCCACAAAAAACACTCTTCAAGAGTTAAAGAATTAACGGTTTTATTCAGATAAAAATAAACTTGTCTTGTTGCCCAATAACAAACTTCTTGCAAGTAAGATGTCAGATGATAACGTAATATTTTCTGAGGTTTTAATCTAATATTTGTTAAAAATTCATAGGCTAAATTCTCTTCATTAACTTCTTGTATCTTGATAATTCTTTCAATATTGATTTTTAACTGATAATCTCTTTGCCACTGTAAAATAAATTTATAACTATCGCTGATGGCTAAAAAAGTAGAAAACTTATCGATAATATTGACTCTAGTTATCATATAAAAATATTCAATTATTTATTTAAACAATTATAATGTTAATAAGGCTCTTTTTACCAATTTTAAAATTAAAAGTTAACGAATTAAATGATTAATATATTTAGTAGCAATAGGTGAAAAAGGTTTTCTTTGAATACTAGCCTGTTTTCTTTCCTCATAAATTATTTGCTTCTCTTTTAGATTAGCTAATTGACATATATTTAACGGAAAATTATAATCTTGATAATACTGAAAACGTCCTTTTTTTGTAAATCTAAATTGACGACAAAATATGCGATTGATTTTAATATCAAATACTAAATATAATTTCCCTTTTACTTTGACTGTATCACCGATGTTAATTTTGGGTTCTTGATTGTTCATCTGTACTATTAAATAACTTGATTTTGACTTGGGCTTTTAATAGTACATCCAGATGGTATCCTTAAAATATGCAAAATTCTTAATTTTTTTTAAAATTTCACCATAGATTACGATGGTAAAAATCTACATCTTGAAAAAACCTTACACTGATTTACAATCCATCTATATAATATGACAGAAGATTCTCAAACTATTGCTTTACCTAATATTGCCTCTGCCATTGCCTTAGCTGGTAATCAAGAAGAAAATTTGAAATATATTTCCCGTATGACGGGAGCAAATTTAGTATTGCGAGGACAAGATTTAGTAATTCATGGTAAAACTAAATCAGTAAAAAGAAGTGTAGATGTCATTTATTGTCTTAAGCCTTATTGGAGTGAAGGCAAACCTTTAACCCAACCTGATATTATGACGGCTTTTCAGGCTTTAGATACAGGAAAAACAGAAGAGTATCAGAATATTCAACAAGAAGTTTTAGCTAAAACTCGTAATGGTGAGTTAATTCGCGCCAAAACTTTCCGTCAGCGACAATATATCAAGGCTATTAAAAATCATGATATTACTTTTGGTATCGGTCCTGCAGGTACTGGAAAAACTTTTTTAGCCGCCGTTTTAGCTGTACAAGCCTTACTTAAAGATGAATGCGATCGCCTCATTTTAACACGTCCAGCGGTAGAAGCGGGAGAAAGATTAGGATTTTTACCCGGTGACTTGCAACAGAAAGTAAATCCTTTTTTGCGCCCACTTTATGATGCCTTATATGAGTTTATTGATCCCATGAAAATTCCTGAATTAATGGAAAAAGGCAAAATCGAAGTAGCACCTTTGGCTTATATGAGAGGACGAACCTTGAGTAATGCTTATGTGATAGTTGATGAAGCTCAAAATACTACTCCTGCCCAGTTGAAAATGGTATTAACTCGTCTTGGTTTTGGTTCAAAAATGATTGTAACAGGAGATATTACACAAACAGATTTACCCTCCACTCAACAATCAGGGTTAGTAGTAGCTTCTCAAATTCTTAGAAATGTTGAAGGTATCGGTTTTTGTTATTTAACTCAAGCAGACGTAGTCAGACATCCTTTAGTACAAAAAATTGTCGCAGCCTATGAAGCTAATAGTAATTAGGAAATAGGGAGATAAAAGGAAACGGGGAGGTAGAAAGAAGTTGAATAATTTATCAACTAATTATTTAAAACCAGAAACCTGACACCTTCAAATATTTTGCTTTGGGTAACATCAATTAATATTTGATTCATGGATTTTACCCATTAACGTTAAGATTTTTGTTGAATTAAATAAACAAATATCAGGAAAAAATATGACGGAATGGATTACAAATACCATGAATTCTTTGGGATATGTAGGAATTGCTTTATTAATGTTTGCGGAAAATTTATTTCCTCCTATTCCTTCGGAATTAATTATGCCATTGGCAGGTTTTACGGTTTCTCAAGGTAAAATGCAGTTAATTCCCGCCATTTTTGCTGGGGTAATTGGTACAATTTTAGGTGCATTCCCTTGGTATTATTTAGGCAAAATTGTTGATGAATCGAGATTAGAAAAATTAGCCGATAAATATGGGAAATGGATTTTTGTCTCAGGAAGTGATATTAATAAAGCCAATAAATGGTTCAATCAATACGGGAATATAGCTGTATTTTTAGGTAGATTAGTTCCTGGGGTGCGCACTCTTATCTCTCTTCCTGCAGGAATAAATAACATGAATCTAAGTTCTTTTGTTATCTATTCTACTATCGGAACAATAATTTGGGTATCACTTTTGACCGTTGCAGGTTATGTTTTAGGAGATAATTTTAGTTTAGTAGAAAAATATATTGCTCCTTTATCTAAAATTGCTTTACTAAGTATCGTATTTTTATTCGTTATTTGGGTAATCAGAAAGCAAAAGAGAAAATAAACAATATTGATAATAATTAGCAATAAACAACTATACTGATTATTGAGACATCAGAAAAATATATCTCAATTTACCTTTCTATCTCGTCCTTTGTTATATTGTTAAGATAAATTATGAAAATTTTAAATAAATAACTTGTATTTTATCAGAATGATAAGTTAATCATTGGTAAATTTTTAATTTTACGAATAAACTTAAAGCATTAATAAGATATTGTTACACTTAGTAAAGAAAATTTAAAAATATTAAAATTATGGGTCGTACAGGAGTATTGTTGTTAAATTTAGGTGGGCCAGAAAAATTAGAGGATGTACGTCCTTTCCTCTATAATTTATTCTCAGACCCTGAAATTATCCGTTTACCTTCCCCTTGGTTACAAAAACCCCTTGCTTGGTTAATTTCTACCCTCCGCAGTAAAAAATCTGAAGCTAATTATAAAGAAATTGGTGGTGGTTCTCCTTTACTACAAATTACCGAAGCTCAAGCTCAAGCCTTACAATCTCAGCTATTTTCCCAAGGAAAAGATATTCAAGTTTATGTTGGTATGCGTTATTGGCATCCTTTCACCGAAGAAGCCATCGCTAAAATTAAAGAAGATAATATCAAAAAATTAGTTATATTACCTTTATATCCTCAATTTTCTATTAGTACCAGTGGATCTAGTTTTAGAATTATAGAAGAAATGTGGAGAAAAGATCCCGATTTACAAACCATAGAATATACATTAATCCCTTCATGGCACAAGGATCAAGGTTATTTATCTGCAATGGTTGATTTAATTAAACAAGAGTTACAGCATTTTGAAAATCCCGATACTGTACATATCTTTTTTAGCGCCCATGGTGTACCTAAAAGTTATGTTACCGAAGCTGGAGATCCTTATCAAGAGGAAATTGAAGAATGTACTCATTTAATTATGAAAACTCTTAATACAGCTAACCCTCACACTTTAGCATATCAAAGTAAAGTCGGACCAGTGGAATGGTTAAAACCCTATACTGAAGAGGCATTAAAAGAATTAGGGGAGAAAAATATCAAAAATTTATTAGTAGTACCTATTAGCTTTGTATCAGAACACATCGAAACTTTACAAGAAATCGACTTAGAATATAGAGAAGTAGCTCAAGAAGCTGGTATTACTAATTTTAAGCGTGTACCTGCTTTAAATACTCATCCCATGTTTATTGAAGCCTTGACTAATTTAACTACCGAAGCCTTAAATAAAAATCCTTTACGTTTTGATGAAGTTACTCACCCGAAAAAAAATATGAAAATGTATCCTCAAGAAAAATGGGAATGGGGATTAACCACCGCCGCCGAAGTCTGGAATGGCCGTTTAGCTATGCTTGGCTTTCTTGCTTTAATGGTAGAAATCATTAGTGGTCAAGGTCCACTACATTATATCGGATTATTGTAAAAAAATAATTAAGTAATAAGTAATAAGTAATTGTATGTTTACTTTATGCAAAAGGCAAAAGGCAAGAGATAAGAGACAACAAAAATTATTACTTATTTTATTAATTTTAAAATTCACAATCCCTAAATTATTTAATACTTAAATTAATAATTAATAACTTTATTTTTTTTGAAATTGATTATTAAATTGGATAATTTCTTGAGCAACTTTATCACTAACACCATTAACGCCATTATCTAAAGTTTTGATCATATTTTCATAATCTAATTTTAATTTTTGTTGGCGAGATTCATTAAATAATAATTCTAAAGATAAATTAATAATATTGTCTGCTGTAGCTTTTTCTTGTAATAATTCTGGTACTATCTCTTTCATTAAAACTAAATTAACAGGAGACATAAAAGGAATAGAAAACCGTAAAATTTTACGAGCAATCCAAATAGTAAAAGCATTAACTTTATAAATTACTACTTGAGGAATATTTAATAAACCTAATTCTAAATTAACTGTACCAGACTTTGTAATGGCTAAATCAGCACCAGCTAAAATATCTAAAGTTTCTCCTTCAAAAAGAGTTATATCAACAGAATATTGTTTAATTAAGTTTTCAATTTCTAAGCGATATTTAGATAAAGAAATAGGTAAATAAAAACGAGATGATGGTATTTTTTCTTTAATTTTTCCTGCCGATTCAAGCATTACTGGTAATAAATATTTTAATTCTTGCTGACGAGATGCTGGTAATAAAACAATCATTTTTTCTGATTCTTGAATCCCCAATTTTTTTCTCGCTTCTTCTCTTTTTGGTGCATTTTTAATGCGATCTACTAACGGATGACCTACATAAGTACTGCTCAACCCTTTTTCTTGATAAAATTTGGCTTCTTCAGGAAAAATTGCGAGTAATTTATCAGTAACGGCTACTAATTGCTTAACATTTTGCCCTAATGGTGTCCAAACCCAGAATTGTGGGCCAATATACCAAATTATGGGGATTTTAGGAAATTTTTGTTTGACATAGGATGCAATGGCTAAATTAGGACCTAAATAATCAATTAAGACGATAATATCAGGTAAATTAGCTTCTAAATATTTTTTAGTTTGTTGTTGAATTTTCCATGTAGGAATAATAAAAGGTAAAGATTCTAACAAACCCACTGAACCGATAGCGGTAGTATCAGCGATAATATTTGCCCCAGCACATTGCATTTTTTTTCCTCCTAAACCTTCAACATTTACGGGAATATTGAGTATTTTTCCTTGTCGATAAAGTGCTTCTACTAATAAACCTCCTTGTAAATCTCCTGAAACTTCTCCCGTACTAACAAATATTCGCATAGTATTGCCCACTGTAAATCATCATTGATTTTATCTCAAATTGTTCTATGAATACAGAAGACAGGAGATAGGGAGATAGGGAGATAGGGAGATAGAAAAGAAACAGGGAGATAGGGAGATAGGGAGATAGAAAAGAAACAGGGAGATAGAAAAGAAACAGGGAGATAGAAAAGAAACAGGGAGATAGGGAGATAGGGAGATAGGGAGATAGAAAAGAAACAGGGAGATAGGGAGATAGGGAGATAGTTAATATATTAAGCCCATATAATTGATTAAAAATGATAATTATTTTTTTTATATTTACTTTTGTTTAATGCTTATTTCTGCCTTGATTTTCTCTGGTAACATATCTTTTATTAATTAAACTTTCTTATCTCGAACTCAGATATTATCAATTATCATTATTATATTTATTAGTCAAACTTTTATTTACAAATCAAAAAAAATATGATTAGATTAATTATGCTAGGAGGCCCTGGTTCAGGAAAAGGCACTCAAGGGATTAAAATAGCTAAGGATTTAGATATTACGATGATTTCCACAGGGGATATTTTCAGAAATGCTATGGCGACAGGAGATGAATTAGCCATAAAAGCAAGAGAATATGTCGAAAAAGGGGAATTAGTACCTGATATGATGATGATAAAATTCATGAGAAAAAGACTTTTACAAGAAGATGTCGCTAAAGGTTGGGTTTTAGAAGGTTATCCTCGCACAGCATTTCAAGCAGAAGAATTAGATTTTTTATTAGAAGAATTTGAGCAAAAAATTACCTATGCAATTTACTTAAATGTTAGTGAAGAAACCATGATAAAACGTTCTTTATTAAGGGGAAAAGTTGATGATGAATTAGAAGTTATCAAGAAAAGAATTGAGTTATTTAAACAAAGAACAACTCCCATTTTAGAATATTATGAATATAAACATACATTAATTTCTATTTCGGGAGAAAATAGTATTGAAGAAGTAGAAAAAGAAATTTTTAGACAAATAAATATTATCTAATATAGCAATTTTTTCTATCATTAATCAATAATTCTGTTTAATTAGTAGTCAGTTATTGGCTATTAAATCTAATTAATATTTTATAAATACCACATATCATATTTTAAAAATTATGTTACCGTAATTCTAATTAAAATAAGTGCTTTTTTAATCATGAAATCATCATTTTCTAGTGGGATAGGTAAATTTAGTATCAGTGGTTTATCTATACGCCGTCATATCGCCACTATTATGTTAACTTTGGCGTTAATGGTAATTGGTATCTTTTTTATTACTACTATTAGTGTAGATTTGTTACCGTCTATCACTTATCCTCGTATTGGAGTAAGAATCGATACTGAAGGCATTGTACCAGAAATTGCCGTAGAAGAAATTACACGCCCTTTAGAAGAAGCATTTTCTGCCACCGAAGGAGTGGAATTAGTTTATTCTCAAACCAGAGAAAATAGCATTAGCTTGGACTTATTTTTCAAAGTTGGTGGTAATATTGATCAAGCCTTGAATGACGCTACAGCTTCTCTTAACCGTGCTAGAAGTCGTTTACCTGATGATATTGATAACCCTCGTTTATTCAAATTTGAGCCTTCTCAGTTACCAGTATATGAGTTTGCCCTTACTTCCGATGTTAGAAATATTTTAGATTTAAGGGTGTTTGCTAGGGAAGAATTAGCCAGAGAATTAACCGTTGTGGATGGTGTTGCGGTAGTTGATGTTTCTGGAGGTGTAGAAGAAGAAGTTAGAGTGGAAATTGATTTACAGCGTTTACAGTCATTAGGAATCAGTTTAAATGATGTTTTAGATAATATTCGAGATACTAACCAAGATATAACAGGAGGACGTTTATTAGGGGAAAATAATGAATCTTTAACTCGTGTGGTTAGTAAATTTACCAACGCCGATGAATTAAATAATTTATCCTTTACTATTCCTAATTCCGAAAATCCTATTTATTTAAACGAATTTGCTAATATTATTGATGATGCCCAAAATCAACGTATTTTTGTATCTCTTAATGGTACACCTGCGGTAAAAGTTAGTATTCAAAAACAAGCTAATGCAAACACTATCGAGGTGGTAAACGCTGTTAAAGCTAAAATCGAGGAGTTAAAGAAAGCTAATACCATTCCTAATGATTTAACTTTATTACCCACCCTTGATGAATCCGTATTTATTCGTAACGCCATCAATAATGTCATCACTTCAGGATTAATTGGCACAAGTTTAGCCGCTATTGCCGTATTATTATTTTTAGGCTCTATTCGTCAAACTATCATTATCGTCATCTCTATCCCTTTAGCTACATTAGCGGCGGTAATTATGATGAAAATATTTGGTTTAACCTTAAATGTTTTTAGTTTAGGGGGTTTAGCTTTAGGAGTTGGTATCGTCGTTGATAACTCTATTGTGATGCTAGAAACTATTATAGAAGGTACAGATAATATTATCCATGAAGGAAGTTCGGAAAAGGGAGTTTATCGGCGACAAATTATTACTCAATCCATCCAAAGCGCTTCGGAAGTAGAATCAGCATTAATTGCCTCCACTAGCACCAATTTAGTGGCAGTATTACCATTTCTGATGATTGGCGGTTTTATTTCCTTATTATTTAGAGAATTAGTTTTAACTATTAGTTTTGCGGTGGGAGCTTCCATTGTGGTAGCTTTAACTATTGTGCCAATGCTAACTTCTCGTTTATTAGCTATCAAATTCTCTAGTCAACTGAGACGATTTTTTATTATTTCATGGTTTAACAAGGCTTTTAATGGGGCTAATATTAGTTATACTTTTATTTTGAGTTTTTTGATCAAAATTCGTTGGGTTGTTATTCTTGTCATCTTTTTATTTTTAGGTACAACTAGCTTAAGTTTAGCCCAACAATTACCTCAAGAAATTTTATCAACTATCAACACAGGGCAAGTTAATTTATTCGCACAATTTCCTACCAATACAATCCTTGCCACTAATCGTCAAGTCATGGCATTAGTTGATGAAGTTATTTTACAACAACCGAACACAAAATATACTTTTAGCACCTCTGGCGGTGCATTATTTGCCACTAATACCAATGAAAATGTGTTGCGAGGCTCAAGTAATATTACCCTAAAATCAGGCACGAATGTTGATGAATATATCATTAAACTTAATCAAGCCTTAGACAAACTCAACTTAGTAAATATTCGTTTAAGAATTACCCCCGGCACTGTTAGAGGTTTAATTCTTAATAATTCTCCTGTTAGGGCAGATGTTGATATTATTTTACAGGGCAATGATCAAAATTTACTCGAAGAGACAGGAAGACAAGTTGTTAATATCCTTGATGAAAAAGCAAAAAAAGTCAAATTTCGCCCTGATGCGGATGTTAGTCAACCAGAAATTGTGATTCAACCTGATGTGCAAAGATTAGCTGATTTAAACCTCAATATTACCGATATTAGTGATTCCTTACAAACTACTGTTAGCGGTTTAGTTATTTCTCAATTACAAAGAGAGGATCGTTTAGTTGATATTCGAGTACAATTAGATTCAAACTTGGTAAAATCTGCCAATGATTTATTAAATGTACCTTTATTTAGTGATAATAATCGCTTAATTCGTCTAGGAGAAGTCGCCACTATTACCACAGGAGTAGCACCTTCACAAATTCAACGCATTAACCAACGACAAGTATTTATCATCACGGGAAACCTAGAGGAAATGGTATCTTTAGGGGATGCTTTAAAAGAAGTAGAAAGTATTTTAGACACCATTGATTTACCTGAAGGAATCCGTATCTTACCCAGTATTGCCGCCGAAAGTAACAGACAATTACAAGCCTCTTTGCCCATTTTAGGAAGTTTAGCCGCTTTTTTAGTTTTCGTGGTTATGGCAGTGCAGTATAATTCTTTAATTGATCCTTTGATAATAATGTTTACTTTACCCTTAGCCTTGTCAGGGGGAATTATTGGCTTATACGTCACAAAAACTCCCATCGGTGCAACGGTAATAGTTGGTGCGGTATTATTAATCGGTATTGTGGTAAATAATGCCATCGTCATGGTTGAGTTAGCCAATCAAATTTATGAAAAACAACAAAATAACCCCGATATTCTCAAACCAAGCCGTTATATAGCTATTCTTCAAGCCTCGGGAATACGATTACGCCCAATTTTAATGACAACAATTACTACGGTATTAGGGATGTATCCTTTAGCTTTAGGTTTAGGAGAAGGAGGAGAATTTTTACAACCTTTAGGTATAGTGGTATTTTGGGGTTTATCTTTAGCAACCTTATTAACCTTATTCTTAATCCCTTGCCTTTATTTATTACTTCATCAACCTTTTACCTTCTCAACTCCTCCGATTATCTTCAAAACTGACAATCAACCTCAAACACGAGAAAAACAGTTTATTTCCTGATGATAAAATCTGATGTCAAATTTCAGGTTTCCGCTATTCATAAAAAATATTGTTGAAGTTAATTTTCCTGAGTTTGATGTCATGATTCTCAACTTTTCATTGTCAATTCTTAAATTGTCTAGGTTTCCTTATATTAATTCTCGGTGTGCAATGAATATGACAGAATAGAAAATAATTATTTGATATAAGAGTTAATAATATCCTTTAGATACATTTAACATAAAAAAAATATGAGCACAGCAACATTAGAAACAAACGTAAATATAGGTTTTAGTCAAGATACTTTTAACACCTATGTCATGAATACCTATGGGCGTTTTCCCATTACCATTGAAAAAGGAGAAGGATGTAAACTTTGGGATACCAACGGTAAAGAATATCTCGATTTTGTGGCAGGTATTGCAACTTGTACTCTCGGACATGCTCACCCTGCTATGATTGAAGCTGTTACTAAACAAATAAAGAAGCTACATCATATCTCAAACTTTTACTATATCCCAGAACAAGGAGCTTTAGCAAAATGGATTGTTGATCATTCTTGTGCTGATAAAGTCTTTTTCTGTAATTCTGGTGCAGAAGCCAATGAAGCTGCCATTAAATTAGTGCGTAAATATGCCCATACTGTTTTAGAATTTTTAGAACAACCTGTGATTCTCACTGCTAAATCTAGCTTTCATGGTCGTACTTTAGCAACCGTAACAGCTACAGGACAACCAAAATACCAAAAACATTTTCAACCCCTAGTCCCCGGATTTGAATATGTAACTTATAATGATATTACCGCCATCGAAGAAGCTATCACTAATATTGATGAAGGCGATCGCCGTGTAGCTGCTATAATGATAGAGCCATTACAAGGAGAAGGAGGAGTGCGCCCTGGGGATTTAGACTACTTCTTAAGATTAAGAAAAATTTGTGATGAAACAGGGATTTTATTAGTTTTTGATGAAGTGCAGACAGGAGTAGGTAGAACTGGTAAAATGTGGGGATATGAAAATTTGGGCGTTGAACCTGATATATTTACAAGTGCAAAAGGTTTAGCAGGAGGTATTCCCATCGGTGCGATGATGTGTAAAGCTAAATGTGATGTATTTGAACCGGGTAATCATGCTAGTACTTTTGGCGGAAATCCTTTTGTATGTGGAACTTCTTTAGCTGTTTTACAAACGTTAGAAAAAGAAAACATATTACATAATGTTCAAGGCAGAGGAGAACAATTACGCACAAGACTCAGAGCTATTACTAAAAAATATCCTCAATTATTCACCGAAGTGCGAGGCTGGGGTTTAATTAACGGTATGGAAATTAACGCCGACATTGAATTAACTTCCATTGATATTGTCAAAAAAGCGATGGAAAAAGGCTTATTATTAGCACCTGCAGGACCTAAGGTAATACGTTTTGTACCACCTTTAATTGTTTCTGCTACAGAAATTGATCAAGCTATGAATATTTTAGAAGAAGCGATCGCTTTTTTTTAATAAAAATTTAGGAGTTAGAAAGGAAACGGGGAATAATGTAGGGGTGAATTGCTTTCACCCTCTTAATAGGAATTAGAAAAGAAACGGGGAATAAAAAATCTTTTTTGGATAAGTCTATTACTATCTCATTTAACTTGGGTTTCATTTAACAATAAAATTCGCTTTTATCGAGGATAATTTCACCGTAACCAGCAACCCAACTAATCCAAACCCCAGAGGTTTTTTCGCACAACAATAACGCTTCACTATCACTATATTCACTAGGAGATTGATTAAGTTTCACCCAAGAATCACGATTATAAGTAATATGACAAACAGGAGTCCAATTTGCTGGGATGGAATTTTGAACTTCAGACTCAACACTGAAAGAAACGGGTGCTAATTGTAATACCATAGCTTTGCTCCATAAAAAAGTAAAATGACGGAGAAAATTTATTTCTTGATACATAAGAAACTTTTTATTTCTGTATATAATGTTACCAAATCTCCCTTTAAGTAAGAAGTAATGTTATAAAAACTTAATATATAATTAATAAGTATTTATTATATAAGAATCGTCATGACTTTTAAAATCTTAGTTTTACTACATATCCTAAGTGCTACTATTTGGACAGGAGGGCATTTAGTATTAGCAATAATAGTATTACCAAAAGCTCTCAAAAAAAAGAGAATCAGAATTAATCGAAAACTTTGAACAAAACTTTGAGACACTAGGGCGTGTCATCAATTAAATCTATAAGTCTTCTATGGATAAGAGTTTCAGTCTTTTCTCTTTGACAATTTCAAATAAGCGAAAATATTTATCCTCTAAGGTTTTCACAGCTAAATAATGACAAGCCCTAGTATTAATATACCCATTGAAAGGGCTACTCCTATTTCCTAACTCCTAATAAATTAACGCATGGTATATTTAAAATTAGTTGAACCTTTATAACCCGTTAACTTAGCTAATTTCTCTAAATCTTGCACTCCTTCATAGATTTTACCGTCAATAATCCATGTCGGAAAAGCACGAATTTTCGCATCAACACACTTTTGAGGTGCAGGAGAAACACCTTTAGGATCACATTCTACCTTCCCAACTTCTTTAAATGCTTCTTTACCAAATAGCTGTTTTTGTTCGTAACAATGAGGACACCAATAAGCAGAATACATGATTGCACCCTTAGAAGCCAAGTGTTTTGCTAAGGCAATTTCTGATTCTCCTGAAGTAGTAGTTATTTCCCATCCTAAAGGAGGTTTTGGTGCAGTTTGTGCTTGAGTAATCGGTGTTTTTCCTCCTGCGGCTAACTCCATATTGGGATCAACAGCAGTCGTGTTAACATTAGCATAAACTCCCACCGCACTAACTAGGGTAATTAAAGCAACGGTAATACCAGTAAAGAAAATTTGTCCCATATCTTTCCAATCATGACCAATAATAGTTAATGTTAATAGAGTAAAAGAAAACAACGCCGAACTAATACAATAAGGACAGACTGCTTGAAGTTTAAAAGCTAAAACATACATTAAATAACTGCTAAAAGCGGCCATGGCAAAAGTAACAAGTAACATTAACCACCAAGAAGACTTTTCTAATTTTTGTCTTAATTCTTTATTTTTTTCAGGGTTGATAAATAAAGGAGCTAATGCTAATATTGCCATAGTGAAATAAGCCAATGATCCAAATACCGTTAAAGGTATGCCTGTTTTACCTTGAGGATCAAGAGGATAAGCATAAGCACTATCTAAGACGCTGTTACATCCCCCACTACCGTTAGCAGTACAGGCAACTTCTCCACCACTTAATTTCAAAATCGTTAGATATATGGTTAAAATTAAACCAACAATGGCGATCGCACCAATAATAAATCGAGAATTGCGTTGAATCCAAGGCAAGTTACGACGACGACGAAGCATAATGATTATCTATAAAAATTAAATTAATAAGTATCTGAATTTTAACAATTAAATAAAGTAAAAGGAAATAAATAGATAATAAGTAATAGTTAAGAAAGAATAAATAGACAATAGTCAATGGTAAAGTCTTAATTATCAAAAATGGCTGATTATTTTTTCCTGTTATTAGGGTTAATGAGCGGTTTTGATAACAGAAGGAGTGGAAGAATTAGATAGAATTATCGGAGTTTGTGCAGCTTCAATAAACTGTGAAACCCTACTAGGATCTATAGTTTCATCAATTTTACCATGACGTTTTAAAGAACTTGAAACAATTACACCATCGGCAACACTCATCAAATCTCCGATATTTTCCCAATTTGCACCGCTACCAATTAAGACTGGAGTACCTTTAGCGGCGGATTGTGCCAATTCTAAGTCATCTTTACTAGGAGGTAAACCCGTTGCCCAACCTGATAAAATTACCGCATCAGCTAAACCTCTTTCGATGGTATCTTGTACCGCAATAGTTAAATTAGGTGTACCTAAAGGACGAGCGTGTTTCACTAAAACATCAGCAAAAATTGCAATATCTTCTCCTAATTCTCGGCGATACCGTTGGATTTCGTGGGCTTTTCCTTCAATTAAACCTTGATCTGTGGCCATGACTCCTGTATATACATTAACCCGAATAAAACTTGCCCCAACACAAGAAGCGATAGCCAAAGCACTTTTAGCATCATTTCGCAATACATTTAACCCTATAGGTAGCATAATAAGATTCATAATGCGATCGACAATTAAAGTCATGGCGCTAATAGTGGCAGGATCTACATTATCCTTAGTAAAAGGAGCATCAAAAAAATTTTCAATAATAATACCATCAACACCACCCGCCGCTAAAGCAGTAGCTTCTTGCTCTGCTCTTCGCATTACATCTCTTAAACTTCCTCCCCATCTAGCAGAAGTGGGTAAAGGTAATAAATGAACAACACCAATAATAGGATTTTTTTTGCCGAAAATTTTTTCAGTTATCATAAAAATTTAGTATATATTCCTCTCAAATAGGGAATTTAGTCAATTTATCTAGTCCAATTAGCAAGTTTTTATTTTAATAGCGCTTGGTAATTCTCTTCAAATATTTTACTACTCATCTGTTAGCAAAAATACCTTGTTATAATATTCTGATGCACAAAAAGTACCCTTACCTTTGATGAACATTTATAAATCATTTATCTTCCATTCTCATATTTTGAAAAATACTGCGTTGATAACTAGCGGTAGTTTTATCTTGATAATTCTTTTCGGTGTTTTGGGTATGGGGAAAATTACCAATAATTTTATAGAAAGTATAACTCACATTTTTGATCACGAAATTACACCCCCCCAAATTAATAATCCTCACTTCATCGTTAAACAAATACAAGCCGTTAGTGAGTTGACTACCACAAAATTTGTTATGGATGCAATTGTACCCACTTCTTCCAGTCGTAAACTCGGTAATTGGGTAATTGGGGAAACAAGTTTACTTTATGTAGCTAGAGGAGAAGTAAAAGCAGGATTAGATTTGAGTAAAATAACCACAGATAACATTCAAGTTAATGAAGATACATTAAAAATCACCCTACCTGCACCTAAAATTTTAGACGAGAAAATAGACGTTAACCAATCTCAAGTTTATGATTATAACCGAGGCTTTCTCAACTTAGGTCCTGATATTGCTCCACAATTACAAGAACAAGCACAACGTCAAACTTTAGTCAAAATAAAAGAAACTGCCTGCGCCCAACAAATATTAAATCAAGCTAACGAAAAAGCAGTTATATTAGTTACTCAATTAATGCAAACGGCAGGTTATCAAAACGTAGAGGTAATAACCACCCCATCCCATCAATGTCTATAGTCACAATCAAAGGAGGAAGAAAAATTAATCATAGATTCTTCACTCCTAATTCGCTATTACTTAATCACGACTATTAATAGCAATCAATAATCGGAGAATAAAGACAAATAAATTAATGTAAGTAAGATACATTGAAAGAGCCGCCGATAAATATTGATTATCACGATAAGCACGAGGTAGTATGTAAAAATCAACTACTGATGCACCAGCAAATAAAAACACTCCTAAACCTGAAATACCGATTTCTAACCAACTAGGGGTAAAAATACCGAATAAGCTCAATACTATCTGTAAAAGCATAACTATCACAAGGGCAATGATTCCCAATTGCACTGTTTTAGTTAAAGCCAATCCGTCTTCATCTCCTAAATTTGACCCTATATTTCTAGCAATAACAAAAGTAATGCCACATCCTAAAGCGGCCATGGCTACACCATTAATTCCTACTCCATTAGTGCCTAAAGCCACGAAAACAATGCCACTAAGAGTATAACCTGTTAAAAGACTATATACCGTTAAAAGTGGTAAAGCAATGCTATTATCCGCCCTTTCAGCAATACCTCTAACCACAAAAAAGAGAACTATTTGTGCAATCATTGCCCCGATAAAAGTAGGCATGAATAAGGATGGATTTGATTGAATCATCCCCAAGCCACCGTAAGTGCCCACTGCCGTTAAAACTAAACCCCCCCCTAAATAAGGTAATGCTTTATTAATTACATTCGGACCTACTAAAGATTGTCCTTTAGCTTTTTTAATTGAATCACGAAAGTTACTTGTTGTTGCCATGATTTTTAAAAATCCAATTATTGACTTACTGTTACTAATTTAACTTACCTTTCACTTTTTATGACATAGTATGAACCGAACTTATTTAATAAAAATTTCCCTTTGATAATAAGCATTTCAAAGATAGTTTAAATAAAATTTTTTTTCCCTTGCTTTTTTTATTAATCCTAGATATAATAAGTAAATGTGAGCAAATTGCTTCACTCGGGGGCGTGGCGGAATGGTAGACGCTACGGACTTAAAATCCGTTGACCTTAATCGGTCGTGAGAGTTCAAGTCTCTCCGCCCCCATACTTTGAAAGTATATGTCAAAATTTCTGCGTGTTACTTTACTCCTAACTTTGCCAAGTTGCCATTTTTATATTTCTTTCATCAAGTGGTAATATTATCGTTCCAATATCTATCTAATTCCTAAATCATCTCTGGCTTTCTTCAAAGTCCAACGTACTTCTTTGTAACGAAAGTATCCTAGTGTCCCAACAAATTTTGAGACGTTAGATTCACTGGAGTAGATTCCTTAATATAACTAATTATGTAATAGACATCTCCAAAAATTGACAAATGTTCTCCATCAGTTGATTGTAGAACATTTAGTATACTTCTGACTACTTATCAACTGCAACGATAAAATAAGGTTTTGATATATTTGCATTATCTAAATCAAGATTTATTTGTTCATTTTATATTTATTTCTTTGAAAATTATTTATATTTATTTATAATACTAATGCTCCTATTCTTAATCTTACTAATCCACATATTGTTAGGATTACTTTTTCATAATTTTCTTCTTTTAATCTAAATCTTTCTCCCGCTATTCTAAATATTTTTATTAATCTCATTACATGCTCTACAAATATTCTTTTTTCTGCTTTTTTTCTATTTTCTTCCTTTATTTCTTCTGGCATTTCTTTTTTTCTTGGTTTCTTTTTTGGTGTGGTTATTCTTTCTCCTCCTTGATAACCTTTATCCCCTTGAAATTTTTGTCTTTGATCAAAATTTTCTTGTTGTTTTCTCAATAAATTTATATCACTTGCTTTCCCCATTTCTCCCACTATTACATCCACAATTTCATTTCCTTTTGGCGTTGTTATTATTTGATTTTTAAATGTGTGATTTTTCTTCTTTCCTGAATAATAATCTTTCTGTTTTTCATAGTCTTTTGGTCTCTGTCTAGCTTGTTCTGTTGTATCTACAATTAATTCTAATTCTGTTAATATTTCTGTTACCCATAAATATTCATTTTCTTTTTTTTTTACTTGTTCTAATAAACTTGGTGGTAAAATTCGATTAAAATATCTATCCAATAATGAAAAATATTATTCGCCGTTGATTCACTTACTCCAAAATGTATTCCTAATATTTGAAAAGTAAGTATATGATGTAAATAATATAAAGTTAAAATAATTTCATCTTCAGCATTTAGATGTTTTTTTCTTCCACCCCCACTCTTAATTAATAATTTTCTCTCCGCAGAAATTGTATTCTTTTTATTCATATTAATTTTTATGGCATTTTCTATTAGTTGTTTTAACTGTGGGTAAGTAATACCAATTATTCTTTTCGTTTCTTTTGGGTTATTATGGATATATTCTAAAGTTTTATTCATTAGGAGTAATCGGCTAATATAATATCTATAGATTTATTATTTTAGCTTATTTTTTATTTTGGAGATGTCTAATATAGTATTTTTGAGTGTGAATTAACCGAAACAAACTATGCTAAATTACGTTTTCGTCTCAGTAAGTTAATTAAAAAAGATGATAATGATAATATTCGTTTTTATTTTATGTGTAAATGTTGTCAGGGTAAAATAGAACGTATTGGCGGTGAATTACCTAGAGATAATACTATTTTCTTTATCTAAGTTGCGTAAGGGGTAAGATGTAAAAAATTCTTTTTTAGAAAATTTACTATTAAACCTTATGTTGATTATCTTTGAGCAGTTGCTTTTTTCTATTGCCTTACGCTTCTTACTATATACAAATTTCAGCTATTTTACTAGACATTTCAATCGAACTTTATGTATAATAATTAATATACTTACGCAATCGTACCTTGAAAACTTTATATATCAATACCTTCGTTCAAGGGCCGTCTGAATTATTATTAATACCTATTAGGGATTGAAACTATCTGACGTTGACTTTGGTGACCTAGAAATCACGTCTGAATTATTATTAATACCTATTAGGGATTGAAACAAGAGGGTTTTGTTTATCGTTTGTTTATCAATCAAGTCTGAATTATTATTAATACCTATTAGGGATTGAAACATTAATGAAAAATGTATAGAGATTAATAAAAACGGTCTGAATTATTATTAATACCTATTAGGGATTGAAACATCTTGGATAATTTACGGATAGTATTAATAATGAAAGTCTGAATTATTATTAATACCTATTAGGGATTGAAACATAACTTAAAACCGAATAACTACCACGTTAAAGAAGTTGTCTGAATTATTATTAATACCTATTAGGGATTGAAACTTGAACTTGAATCATTAAAAACATAAATAAATACTTATAAATAAATACCTAATTTTTCAGTTTGAATTTAATTAGGTGTAATTTGTTATGGAATTAAATCCCCAAAACATTTGTAGCATCAAATTTCAAAAGATAAACTTAAAAATTCTCGTTCTAAATTTTAGTTAAGTTATCTATTATATTAAGAGAACTATGTCTTTTCTTTCTCAAAATGAGAATTGCTGAAAACTTATTTAAATTATTTGTCAAAACTTTTCTTTATCTTGCATAAATTTGTTAATCATCACTGATAAATATAGGTAAGGATTAAGTTTATTAATCCCATATGAAATATTAAGGAGATAATTTTTTGACAAATTCATCATTTATCGTTATTGATACCGAAGGCTCTGATATACTTAGAGAAATTGCTATTATTGACGGTGAAGGAAATTTAATTTATGAAGCCTTTACCGATACTGAAAATAAAAAAGTTAAGCTAAAAGTTAAATCCTTAGAGTTAATTATTGAAGACTTAAAACAGTTATTACCTGATAAAATAATTATCTGTCATAATGCCCAACATGATGCTAATGTATTAAGAAATAGTTTTCGTCAATGTCGGCAAAATTTTCCAAAAGTTACCTTTCTTTGCACTGTAGAATTAGCAAGAAATAATTATCCTAATTGTGAAGGTTATAGTTTAAAATTTTTGTCGAAAAAACTTCGATTAAAAGTCAGTAATAAACTTTTTCGAGATGTAGAAGCCCATAGCGCCCGTTATGATGCCCAATTTACTTTACAATTATATTTACATCTTCTCTCTCTGACAAAAAAACCATCTATGTCATTAAGCAATATTGTCAATCCTTTTAGTAGCAATCGAGTTGATAATCCTTTTCAAAGTCATTTAGATTTTAACCATATTTATCAAAGTCAGTTTCATTATCTTAAGTCAATTGTTGAAGATATTAAAAGCGATAATAATTCTCAAAGTAAAGCTGTCGTTGTCATGGGAGAAGCTGGTAACGGTAAAACTCATCTGATGATGCGTCTAGCTAAGGCAACTTTAGAAACTAATCGTTTATTGTATGTGCGTCAGCCTAATAATTCTCAGTCGGTAATGCACCATATTTATTCCCGAATTTTAGAATCTTTTGCTCAAAAAGTCAATATTGCCAATAGTGAGCGCACTCAGTTAGATTTATTATTAGTGCGTAGTTTTACCAAAATTTTAGAGTTAATTCAACAAGAAGATTTTTCTCAAAAATTAGAAAGCATAATCTTAGCCTTAAAAAATGATAGCTTATGTTTGTTTGATCGACTAGGAAAAGAAGGTACACAACAACACGGAAATAATTGGAAATATATTGACAATAAAATTACTCAATGGTGGGAAACAAATTATTCTGCTGGTGGTTATTCCCCCCATATTTTGCAAGGAATTATTAAGTTTTGTAGCTATAAAGATAATCCTATCACAGGAATTAAGTATAAAGATCAAGTAAGAAGATGGTTAGCAGGTAGTCAATTAAGTGATAATATTTGTGAGCAAATAGGCTTAAATAATTGGCAGGAAAATTTAAGTAGAGAAGATTTTGCTTTAGAAGCCATGAGTTTATTCGGAAAATTATCTACTTTAGATGAACCTTTAATTATTGTCTTTGATCAGTTAGAATCTTTAATAAGTAATCCTTCTCTTTTAATTAGTTTTGGTAATGCTATAAGAGAAATTTTAACCCAAGTTCCTAATAGTTTAATTATAGTCAATCTTTTCCCTGATCGTTGGTATAAATTTCAACAATATTTTGATGTTTCTGTCACTGATAGATTATCACAACATCAAATCACTTTATCACGTCCTGATAACCAGCAGTTAAAACAAATTTTAAGTTTAAAATGTGAAGGTGTCGGCGTAAAATTAGAAGAGTTATTTAATCCTCAAGAATTAAGTATAATTTTTCAAGAGTCTTCTATCCGAAAAGTTATTAATAAAGCCTCTGATTATTTTCGTTATAAATCCCAAAATATATCTTTACCTGTCAATCATAATCATTATAAAAATCAAGAAAGTTTATCTAATCAATCTCTTACTTCTGAAGAAAAATTAATAAAATTAGAAACTGCTTTTAAAGAATTTGTCAATATTTGTTTACCTTTAATTAATAGTAATATTAACATTCAATTTGATTCACAAATAAATAATAATAGTACTATCTTGCCTGAAAAAGAGACTTTATTAATAGAAAAACAAGAAATTATTAAACAAAAAGATTTACAAATAAGTCCATTAGAAGCTAAATTAATTCAAACAAATAATGATAAAACTTCATTAGCGTTAGATTTGCCTAAGCCAAAAGTAGAGAATAAATCTACTTTATTAGATAATGCTATCACAATTATTGAACCTTTACCACTTATAAAACCTATCAACAATATTGATAATGAGAAAAGTAAAATTAAAGATTATTTAGTAGAAACGAAACAATTTTTAGAGGAAGATTATCATAACCCTCATATTATTACTGATGATGACGATATTGGAAAATTAGTGATAATTATGGAGGCTTTTCAAAAATATGATAACACCATTCAAATTGATCAATTAAGGTTAGGTAAAAAATCTCTTCCTAATCACTTATTAATTATTAAAAATAATCTTCAATATACCTTTGCCTTTTTACAAATTGGTGGCGCTGGTTTTACTGCCAGAATGAAAAATTTTAATCAGTTAGTTTCTTCTCACAATCACATCAAATTTACTTTACTTCGAGATGAAAGAGAAGGTTTTATTACGGGGAAAGTTGGTAAGGAAGAAATCGAAAAACTTAACTATACAAAAAATGGTGAATTTCTCATGATGGATAAACAAAATCGAGTTATTTTCGAGTTAATTTATAAGCTAATTATTGATATTCAAGAAGGTGATTTAGATGTACAATTAAACCATGCGATCGCCACTTTAATCAAAGAATATAAATCTTATGGATTAATAGAAAAAATATTTTATCAAAATTAGGGCATAAATTTTTAGTAAATTATTAATTCTCGTGAATTTTTTGGAGAGATTTAGTTAAATCAGCCGTTAAAATCAAACTATTCTCTCGGGTAGATTTCCCTTGATATTCCCTAACTTTCAAACATTCACCAAGGGTAACAGTAACGCTACAGCCACGACTAGGTATAGGTTGACTATATTTAATACTGACGGGTAAAATTTTGACTTCAACTTCAGGATTAGTGATTTCTACCTCTAAAGCAATTTTGGCAACACCTCTTTTCAAAAGTTGCACTTCATCTGTACGAAAGATATTACCTTCGGGGAAAATAACCACCATCTCCTCCTGACACAACAAATCAAAACTATGACGCAAACTATCTAAACCAGGTTTATCCGTATTAACAGGAAAACCACCTAAACTTCTGATAAACCAACCTTGAATACCTTTCATTTCGTTAGCCGACACCATAAAATGAGGATTTCTACCGCTAACCAATTTACCTGTAGCATAAGGAACTATTAAAGCATCCCAACGAGAGCGATGAGTAGGCGCAATAATTAATCCGCCATTTTTAGGTACATTTTCCTTACCAATAATGGTAATTTCTTTAAAGAAAAAAGGAAAAATTAATTTAGTAGTTAAAGGATAAACTAATTGAATCAGAAAAGGAGAAATATGTGAAGTAATATGACTTTCATGGTGAATTATTGGTGATTTAATCATCATAATATGTGTGCAAAAATTTGTGTTTTATTCTATTTATAGCTTAAAACTAATTGCCGTTGAATTTTCATCTTTAGTGACACTTTTTAATCTGTCAATTATTCTTTAATGAAAAATGATTTTTTCTGAGAATTTGTTAAATGTGAAGTATCCGCTTCTAACTCTAATTGCCAATAATGACCTTTATTAACTAAAATGGTAAGAGAGCATAAAGAGGCTTTTATGTCAATATTATTTTTTAATAAACTTCTAGTGATACCAAGTACAGAAATGCCATGACCAATTAATAATAAATTACCACTAAATTGTTTTATTAATAACTGTGTAACTTTTTGCATTCTTTCTAAAACCATTGCTTCTGTTTCAGGATAAATCGGAATAATTTGAGAAGTATAACTCCAGTCAATACAATCATAGATATAATCTAATTCTTTTCGGGGATGAATTTGAGGTTTTTCCGTCATCCAATCAGGATTATGCCATTCTCCTAAACCTGCTTCTAACTTTATCGGTAAATTAAGTAGTTGTGCCACAGGATGTGCTGTTTGAATGGTGCGTAAAAAGGGTGAAGCGATAATATGATCAATATTCTCACATTTTAACCTCCCTGCTAATTCTGAGGAGTGAATAATTCCATCTTCTGACAAAGGAGGATCATAACGTCTTACAGCCGTATTAAACCACTGTGGATAAACAAAATCGAATCTATTTCCGTGTCTAGCAATTAAAACCTTAGAAGACATGAATCTTTATATTTATTCAAATTAAATGACATCTTTGTATGATTTATCAACAATGATAATGTTATGTAAAGCAAAATAAACTTTCCTATACACTATTAAGGTTATATTGACAAGTTTTTTAATGTTTTTTTAAGATTCTTGACAAAATGATGACAAATGGAGATTTTCCTATTACTCTAAAGATAGTTAAAAAAAACAAGGTTTTATGAATATTAAAATTTTTTAACATTTATCTTAGAACTCCAGTTGAGGAGTTAAAACAATGAATATATGGTTATCTTTCTTCTTTTCTCTATTATTAACTACCTTAGTTAGTTTTGCCGCCCCCGTAGTATTTTTCACCTTAATCTTAGGAAGTTTTGCCCTAGTGTCTTATGTTCCCTTTACTAATGTATGGGCAGAAAATATCTATGAACAAATTTGGAATTTTTTAGCGGTTTTTGGAGAAGGTTCTGGTAGTATAGGTATATTGACAATTGCAGCTACTTGTGCCGTTGTCGGATGTTTATTCGAGACTTTAAATTTTTATCGCCATCGCATTCTTCTTAAAGCGAACTCTTCATGGCATCCTCACAAAGTACCTGAAATGATGTCCAAAATTAGAATTACTCATAAATAGAGTTAAATAGTTACAAGTATAATCGGTTTTAGTCACCCAAATAAGCATTTAAAACTTGAGAATTGTTTTGTATTTCTAAAGGAGTACCATAAGCTAGATTTGTCCCTTCAGCTAATACCCAAACATGACTACATAAAGACATAATTACGTCCATATTATGTTCAATAATTAGAAAAGAAATACCCTGCTTATTCCAGTTAATAATATGTTCACAAATTTGATTAATTAAAGTAGGATTAACTCCAGCAGCAGGTTCATCTAGTAAAATTAATTTAGGATTAGTCATTAAAGTTCTAGCCATTTCTAATAGCTTACGTTGCCCTCCAGATAACGCTCCAGCATAATCATAGGCTTTTTGAGCCAATCCCACAGATTCTAAAATAGTCATGGCTTTTTCTCGATTTTCCTTTTCTTGTAGGCGAATTTTACCCTGATGGAAGATGACGGAAAATAAATGTTCTCCTGTTTGATTTTGAGTAGCTAATAACATATTCTCTAATACCGTTAAACGAGATAAAACCCTCGCAACCTGAAAAGTGCGAATAAAACCTAGAGTAGCGATTTGATGAGGGGGTAAATCTTGTACAGGTTTTCCTTCAAATAATACTTTCCCTGTGTCAGCTTTGAGAAAATTAGATAATAAATTAAATAAAGTACTTTTTCCCGCTCCATTAGGGCCAATTAATCCAGTAATGCTGTGATGTTGGACTTGAAGATTAGCATTATTTACAGCTTTTAAGCCTCCAAAACTTTTAGATAAATTAACGGCTTCTAAAATAAAATCTGTGGATATAGAATGATTATTTTGCTCCATGTTTTGACGAAGGAAATGATTATTTTTCTAGCAATCTTTAAATATAGCAGAAGCTAGATCGGATAAGACAATAAATCAATCAAATTGGTTAATAATAAAATTTAGTGTTTCTGAAAAAAAAGGTTAAAATAATACTGTTGCTTATTTTGCACAGAATTAGTTGAGTATTTTAGTGGCAAAATAAATTTCTATTCTATTATCATTTATCATTAGAATAAGCAGTATTTAAAGATTAACCATAAAGGGATTAAGATTTGTGTTATATCTGGCAGAAGTAAAAAATCAAAATAGAGGATTTGTTGGTGGCTATAAAACTGAGTTAAAACTCTTGGCTTCTCAAGGTGTTGATCAAACTTGGAATACCTTAGGAGGAGAAGATATTATTGCTACGGATCTTATCGCAGATCAAACAGGAAAAGGAACTCTTTACATTATCAACTTAGATAACAATAAACAACTTCAGGGTACACCAGAATTGGCTGGTTCTCGTATTGTTAATTATTTACGTCATTTTTCTCGCACTTTAGAAAAGTCTAAATCTCAAGAAGAAGAAATAGAAGAATGGAAAACTTCTTTAAAAATACAAGGAGAAGAAATTGGCCGCCGACAAGCAGAGCTTGATCAACAACAGCAAATATTACAACAACAACAGGAAGAATTAGTCAAATTAGAAGAAGAAAAAAATAAGTTAAATGGAGCATGGGAGCAACTTAGAGAAGAACAAAGAAGATTAGTAGATAATCAGACTAATCAAGGGGAAATTAAGGGAAAATTACAAAATATATTGTCAGACATTGGTGAGAATGGTTTTAATCCTGAAAATTTACATCAGGCTTTTGCAGGGCTGAATAATCAACAAAACGTATTAAATAATTATTGGCAACAATTAGAAGCTCATAAAAGTACATTACAACAAAAACAACAAGAATTAGACGGCAAAAAACACTATATTGAGCAACTTCGTCAAGATATGGAAACTCAGCAAAATAACTTACAAAAAGCCTTAACGGGTTTACAATCTGATCAAATTTTATTAGCAGAAAAGGAATATTCTTTAGGGCAATTAAACTTAAATTTAGAAAGTCTCAGTCGCCTTGATTTAGAAGTTTCATTTTTAGCTGATGATAGCGAAGATATTGAAATAGATTTTAGTGCTTTAGAAAGTATGCCTTTAGGTAAATTAGAAGATACTGTTAATCAGATTCAACAAGAAACGGCTAAACTGGTTAATTTCGTTAACTTACAGGAAGAAGAATTAACTTTACAAAGCGATGATGTTAAACAAATTCAAGCTAAGCTTAATCAAGCTAGTGAGGTGGAAAGATTTAGTTTAGAAACAGAATTAGCCGATTCTCAAGAAGCTATGAAATTATTAAATGAGACATTAGTCGGACAAAGACGAACTCTCAAAAGACAACAAAAAATGCTCAATCAACATCTCAGGATTTTTAGTCGTCGTAAAGGAATAATTGATCTTGATTTTTCTGATACCATTAATCTACGTCCCGTTTTAGCAGAAATTGAAACGCAACAGAAATTAATGCAACAACAAAAAGACAAACTTAATGCTGAAATTAATGCTTTGCGTCAAAGTAATCATCACATTGAAGATCATGTTTCTGAGCAGCAACAACAATATTCTCACAAACAAGCACAATTGAAACAAGAAGAGGATAAATGGTTAAATTTATATGGTGAAGTTACTCAAACTCAAGCTCAAATTAACCTTTTAGAACAATTATTACATCCTATTCAAGAACAAGTGAATATTATCCGAAATCATTTACAATCTTTGGAACAATTAACTCAAAAATTCGGTCATGGTTTTCATCAACTACAATCAATGTTTTAATCTTTTTACCTCATTAATTTTCTGTGAATACAATTCATCAATGTCTATTTATTTTATTGACAGTAATTAACTTAACCGTAGTGATTACAAAGGGTATGGCGGAGGAGATTAATATTCCTGAAAAAAGTCAAGAATTTGATCTAGATCCTGCTATTATCGAAAATAGTCCTGTGATTCAACAATGGATACAAGAAATTCCTGATGTAAGTGCTAAAATTCTTTATCAACCTAGTTTTCGCACTAGATACCGTTTTGGTTACACTCAATTTCCTTCTAATAATGATATTGGTGGCGTTTTTGTAGGGGTAGAAGATTTTTTTATTGGTAATACTCCCTTAACTTTTAGTGCGAAATATAGTACCGATATAAGTAATTCTTCTAAAGATAATCGAATAAGTTTATCTGGTAATCTACAATATTATGTTTTACCATTAGGAAATTACATTAATATAGCTCCCATGGTAGGATATAAATATATAGAAACCAATGGTTATAATACAGACGGTTTAAATGTGGGAGTAAAATTTGCGTTTATATTATCACCTCAAGGTGCGGCGGATATTTTTTTAACCCAAAGTTTTGTTTCTCCTAATAGTAAAGAAGAAGTTGGTATTACAGAAATAAATGTAGGATATGCTTTAACTAAAAATATACGTTTATCCACAGAAATTGGTTGGCAAAATTCTATCAAACAAAATGACTCTCAAATTAGTATTGGTTTTGAGTGGATGCCGTAGGTAAAATTAATGGTTTGTTTACTTCGTCAAAGACAAAACAATACGCAGTTTTAACAATATTTATTCAAAAATTCAACACTTTTGAGACTATTATCTCCATAAAATTTTTTGGTAATTATTATTCATATCAACCTGATTTCGAGGCTATTAAACCTAAAACTTGCCTAAATAGGGTTTGCTGAATAAATCAGAAAGCTATTAAAATCAAGGCTTGGGCCATCGTTAAGTTAATAAAAAAGTGC
>JAACUG010000109.1 GCA_009993045.1 Cyanobacteria bacterium CG_2015-22_32_23 | reverse complement strand
AAGAGGATGCCAGACCAACCAACGAATACAAATCGGTCTCTTTTGAGCCAGTCGTCTAGGGTATCAAATATACCTCTTTCTGGCACTCTGCCTACTGCAATGGTCATAAAAGAAACTCCAAATGAATAATATAATTACTAAAAACGTTATTTTTTATTTTCTCAGATCTTAATAACCTATTATGACTATTTTATGAGAAAAATTTACTTTTCTTAACGTTAACTTATAATAACATTTTATGGGAAGATTGCAATATTTGACAAGTAAATTGTTAAAAAATCCTTAAAAATATTAAAATTAGTTAAGTTTATTCTGTTTTCTCGTAATTTAAAGTAATAAAAATACAACAATAATTATGTTTACCATTGATTTGTTAGTTAGATACATTCCCGTACCTTTATCTGTGGAAAAAAAAGAAGAGTCTGATGCTCAAGCTCTTTATACCAATATTTTGGAAATTATTAAAAGTAAAGAAGTACAAGTTGTTCAATTAACCTGTGACAAGCAAACTGACAAAAAAATTGCCGTCTTAAGCGATCAAATCACTGGAGTTATTATTTCTCAGAAAGATGCTGTAAACGCTGGTAGTAAAGCACCCGGATTTTTTGCTGCTTTAGCTGAAAAATAATTGCACATTATCGCTCCCCTTCGATGCTTTGAATATCTATCGAATCTAGGCAGGTTTTAGGTTTCAGGTATCGGAATGGGTTTAATACCCTTGAACTGGGGTGATTAATCAATCAAAGAATTGAAAATAAAAAATCAATTAATATATATTTTTTGTGCATTATTTAAACTAATACCTTTACACTGAAACCTTTACACCACCGAAAATTCAAAATTCACGGATGATATTACCAATTAACAATTATCAATTATCACTTTTTGCTTATTTTGATTAACTCTAACTTTGCCATCGCCGTTGACAATTTAACATTCCGTTGGAATTCTCAAACTAACGTCTTAAATTCCTGTAATCTTAAAGTTCCTAAAGGAGAATTTTGGATGTTATTAGGTAATAATGGTTGTGGAAAATCCACTTTACTGAGATTATTAGCAGGTTTACTGACGGCTGATAGTGGCACGATCAAAACTGATGCACCTTTAGGATTTGTATTTCAAAATCCAGATCATCAATTAGTGATGCCCACCGTTGCCGCTGATATTGCCTTTGGATTAGTACAAGAAAAACTAAACCTCCTTCAAGTTCAATATCGAGTCAAAGAAGCTCTAACAGCGGTTAATCTTTTAGAATTAGAACGTCGTCCTATCTATGCACTCAGTGGCGGACAAAAACAACGTATTGCTATTGCCGGTGCTATCGCTCGTCATTGTCCAGTTTTACTATTAGATGAACCTACGGCATTATTAGATCCTGATACTCAAATTGAATTAGTTATTTTAGTACAAAAACTGGTTAGAGAAAGAGGAATAACAGCTTTATGGGTAACTCATCGTTTAGAAGAACTACACTATGCTGATGGCTATTTTTTATTAAAAGAAGGACAAGTTATTCGTCAAGGAAATCCTGAAGAATTATTTGTAAATTAGTGACCATAAATACACCGAAGATCTTAAATTTTTGTTAAAATCTACCATTATGACATTCTAAAAAACCTTTAGTTAAATATATATGCAAAGAAATGGTTTCTACTACTTCTCAAGCTATCTTATTGGTAGATGGCTACAACATAATTGGCACATGGTCTTCCCTTAAAAAAATCAAAGACAATCACGGTTTAGAACAAGCTAGGAATTCATTAATTGAGAGTCTAGTTAATTATACAGGCTATAAAGCACTAGAAGCAAAAATAGTGTTTGATGCTCATTATCAAAAAAGTCCTAGTTATCAAGAAAAAGTCGGTAAAAGCGTATTAGTTCACTACACATCTTATACAGAAACAGCCGATACCTATATTGAAAAATTTTGTGCTTCTTTTCCTCGTCGTAATCCTGAAACCGACACAAGAATAATTGTAGCGACTTCTGATCAAGCTCAACGTCATACTGTTGTTGGTTATGGTGCAGAATGGTTGTCCGCACAGGGATTAGCAAAAGAAATTGATTCCACTAAAACTAAAGAAAGACAAAACTTTCGTTCCCGACAAAAATCTCAGGGGCGTTTTCTTTTTAATTCTCTTGATACTAAAACTCAAAAAGTTTTAACACAAATGCGCTTCGGTATTAATAGTTAACCTTTTCTTTATCAATTAACTTGAATTATTTTCTTAATATTGTTATGATAGTATCTGGTCTTAAGCGGACGTGGCGGAATTGGTAGACGCGCTAGATTTAGGTTCTAGTATCTTTGATGTGAGAGTTCGAGTCTCTCCGTCCGCATTCTCTAGACTCTTTGCATATCTGTTTCGGATTATTCCACTTATGTTAAATTAAATATCTTCAATTATTTTTCAACTATTTAGGATAAATTAAAAAAGAAATAAATATAAGTTGATTTGATCCCCCCAACCTCGCTTAAATAACAGGGTTTTTTAGTCTGAGTCTAATTCTCTGCCCATGGGATACTTTATATCATAGTTAATAATAAAATCTAATTCCTCCTCACTAAAGCCATAATGTTGGGCTAATATTTTATCTATTTCATCTATTAGTGAAATAAAGCTAATAACTCTTGACTTGAATTAGTTAATTCAAGGGGCAAAAAATAAGAATTAGGATAAAGATAATCTTCTCCTGATTCATCAACAACTCTAATCAGATTATGTTTTTTTGCTTTTTCATCTGGTATAATTTCATAAATTTTCTTAATTTCTAATGATGCTAAATAATCATCATTTTTAATACATATCACTAATTTTTTATCTAAAATATTCATAGCTTTTACTCAATCTAAAATGTACTTAATTTTGATTTCTTTTTTACCTATTCCATGAGCTTCATACCAATGAAGTTCGGCTTGACAAATGGTTGTATCTTCTAATTCAATAGTAGCAATTCCTTTTAATTTTCGCCATCTACCCTTGCCATAAGTTTTTCTTAGTCTTCCAACTTCTCTAATAGATTTATCTATAGCGATAATTTCTATTTGTGAAATATCACTAATAATAAACTTCAATTTTTTCCTCCTTTTTAATATTAATCTGAGTCTAATTCTTTGCCCATGCGATACTTTATATCATAGTTAATAATAAAGTCTAATTCCTCCTCACTAAAGCCATAATGTTCGGCTAATACTTTATCTATTTCATCTATTATTGATTTTGAATGTTGAATCCAATATTGATCATAAGTAACACCACCACTTTTTTTATTATAAAATACTTGTTTTTTATTTTTTTCTATATCTTCAAATAGTAAATTTGCTAAGTCTAAAAGTT
This sequence comes from Cyanobacteria bacterium CG_2015-22_32_23, assembly GCA_009993045.1. Classification (GTDB taxonomy): domain Bacteria; phylum Cyanobacteriota; class Cyanobacteriia; order Cyanobacteriales; family Cyanobacteriaceae; genus Geminocystis. The sequence goes on along the minus strand of JAACUG010000109.1, from coordinate 8,399 downwards.
TTTTATAATTATCTTGATTAAATCTAAAATCTACAGGAAAACTTAAAACATTATCTTTACTAACATCACGGCAATTTGATCCAAAAATATACCACATATAAAATAATGAGCTAGATAAAATAGTGACCATTAATAATTTATCAGAATTAGATATATTTAAAGTTTTATAATGAGATGAAATCGTTGGAGTTTCTCCTTGTCTTTGGAAAAAAGGAGCTTTTGCTAAACATTTAAACCAATAATGTACGACATCATGATAATAAATAACTTCTTCTCCTAAAAAATTATAAGGTTTATATTTATTTATACTATTAAAGATATTTAATAAGTCTTTATTACCTATTTTATAGATATTATAATTATCACTATCTAAGAATGTTTTAATATAATTTACTTTAACTTCAAATAAAAATAATCTATCATTATCAGAATCAAAAAAACGAATAAAATCAGATGTAAATATTTTTTTATTATTAGACTTTTTATTAATTAAAATACATAAATTTTGTTGAACTCCTGAAAATAAAGTTCCTGGATGAGTATCACCACTGAAAAATGAAAGCCAGTTTTTACCTTTATTAAGTAATAGTTTTCTTATCTCTTTAAATTTTTTATTTCCTGCAATACTAATAGGAACAATCATAGAAAAATAACATTGATTATTTGCTAATTCTAAACTTCTTTCTATAGAAAAAGCATATAAATTTCCACATTTTTCTGTTTCATAACCCTTAATTTGATAATCCTTTTTCACCTTACTATATTCCACATAGGGAGGATTGCCGATAATCACATCAAAACCGCCGTTATTAATAATGGAATAAAACTCCGTAAACCAGTGGAAAGGTTGATGAGAGGTTAACCATTTTTCATAGTCTTTTTTCTTCTTAATATCAACGCCATATTCTTTGGCTAAATAACGATTTAATTCCTCGTTTAAACTTGCTAAATTTTCCTTTAACTTTGCTTTAGTTTCCGTAAAATTAGCCCCATCGCTTTGGGTTTGAATACTCCTAAAGGTTTGATAAACTTCGCTCACGGCTTTAGCTTTAGCGTTTATCACCGCCATATCATCATATAAATCTAGTTTACCTTGGCGATCGCCCTTAACGGCTTTTTCTACTTCTTCATAGTTAGCAAAACCCACTAAACTGTTCCCGCTACGAATGTTAAAATCGATGTCAGGTAATGGCTCAATACCATAACCATAATTTTGATCCCCCCTTCCCCCCTTACTAAGGGGGGTGCTGAAAGCGGGGGAATTGATTTGAGAAGCTAATTTAAGGAATAATCGCAGTTTACAAACTTCCGTTGCTTCCTCCATAATATCAACACCATAAAGATTATTGAGAATGATATTTTTGAGGATAAAATATTTATTATTAATATGACTTCTAACGTTAGCTAAAATGCCTTGAAATTCTTTGATATATTTTTTCTGGTTTGCCCCTAAATCCCCAACTTTGGGGACTTTTTTATCTCCCCCAGAATTGGGGGTAGGGGGGCGATTATTTTCTTCTACAAATTCCTGCATTCTCTCTAAACAAGCATCATAAAGAGGATAAAGAATATTTAAAGCCGAGAATAAAAATGCACCACTGCCACAGGTGGGGTCTAAAATAGACATAGTGGCTAATTTCTCATAGAAAATCTTGAGAATTAAGGGTGAATTAAGGTTAGAAATGGCATCTTGGGCAAATTGACGAATGTTGAGATTATAGGTAATTAAGTCATTAATATTCGTAATTTCTCCGTTAATTAATTTTTCTTTAATTTCAAAATAACGGTTTCTTCTGGCTACCACTTCTCGCCAAATTTCTGTGGGTAAAGCATAATCTTCATGGGCGGGTTGATTCCAATTTTCTCTCTGGAAAACATCATTTATTCCTTTAGCAATGTCATCTGGTAAGGGTAAATTTACCCCTTTTTTCACTGCGTGATAGATGTAGCGATCGGGGTTTTCTTGTAATAATTGAAATATGGATAATCCCCCCAAACCTCCCTTAATAAGGGGGGCTTTTTCTATATTTACTCCCCCCTTTTTTAAGGGGAGCGGGGGGGGATCACATTCTCTTAATACCGCATCGAATAAGTAAGGAATAATGCAGTTTTTGCTAATATATTCGGTAATGTCTTCTTTGGTATAATATGCCCCCATTTGCTTCTGGTTAATATATTTCTCGAAGATGTAACCTAAAACATCGGGGTTAATTTCGTTATCAGATTTTAAGGGTCGATCGTCTAAATACCAGTTATACTGATCAAAGAAAGCAAATATTTTCTCGAAGGCTTCGTCTTTAATTTCAATTTTAGGATACTTATTTTCGAGGGGATGAATTTCAAATAATCCACCGTTTAAATAGGGTACTTTCCCTAATAATTGATCTAATTCGGGAGTACGATTTTGACTACCTAAACCATCGTGGAATAATCTTAATAAAAAGTAGCGATAGAAAGAATAGAATTTATCTTTACCTTTTTCCTGTTGACATTTATTTAATTGATTTCTAAGATAATTTAGATCACTATTAAGAAAGCCTTTTTTCTGGATAAAATAGACAAACATTAAGCGATTAAGCATTAAAGATGCGTACCATTCTTTATCGAAATCAACGGTTATTCCTTCAATAAAACCTAAGAATTGAGTATGTTCTTTCTTAAATTTATCATAAAATTTCTTGGTAACTTTGTCCACATCAAAGGCTTGTCGAGTGCGAGATCGAACCTCTGTTAAATTAAGTTTTTCTTCTTCATCTAAGTCAATATAAATAGTATCTAATATCTGTAATAAAGCCTCTTTTTTATGAGCAGAATATTCAACAGTACGATTAGCTAAGGGTTGATTAGCTTCTTTTTTTACCCATTGCCATTTTTGATTTTTGTCTAGTTGAGAAACATAAATAATAAAGTGTTCATAGGAATATTTACTAACTTCTTTATCAATTTTTTTGAGGGTAGCAGAAAGAGGAATTGATTGATTTTCTAATAGACATAAAAAGACATTAAAACCTCGCTTATCAGCAATAGGAGTTAAAGTAAATATTTGCTCATCAATAGTGATATATTTTTCGGTATCATCTTCGGAATAATCCCATCCTAATTCTTCAATAAACAATGATTCAAAATTAAAATTGTCAAGATATTTAGTAATGTTTTTACGGTTAATTTTCATATAATTAAATGATAAAAGTGTTTAAGTAGAATTAGAAAAAAGTTTTCAAATCAATGTCAATGACAGTAATAATTGAAATAGTAATTTTTTGCATTTCTTCTTCAGAAATAAAACCAATTTTTTTCTGAAAACGTTGAATATCAACTCCTCTTAACTGAAGGGTATCTATAGCAGAAATTTTTGTTAAATTATTGGTAGAATTAGGTATAATTTGAACGTGCCAAGGATTTTGACTAAAGTGGCTTTTCCAATCAGTAATCGGGGCAATTAGTTTTAATGGTAGCTTACCAATGGCATCGGAATTAATCACCACAACAGGACGAATTTTTTTGATTTCAACGCCTAAAGTTGGCTCTAAATTAACTAACCATATCTCTCTTTTTTTGGGCAAAATTGTTTTAGTAGTCAATGAAATCTCCTCCGCTTAAATCTTGCCATTCTTGATTTTCTTGATAATGGGATAACATTTTTTCCGCACTTTCTCTTAAAGTTTTTGCCCTTTCTTCTGGTGGTAGCTTTAAAATAGCTAATCTTTCTGTCAATGTTAAATCTTTATCGTCTAAATTAGATAATTGTTCTTGAGGATTAGATAACCGTTGATATTCTTCTACTGATAACATTACCGCAACCTGTCGCCCTTGTTTTTCAATTAATACAGGCTCTTGTCTTGCCCAATCTAAGAGCATTCCAAAACTATTTTTTGCCTCTGTAGCGGTTAAAGTTTTCATAATTTGACATTATTATTTAACTATTTTAGCTAATTTTATCATAATTATCCTTAAAATAATCCTAAAGAACAAATAATTTGATTGTCTCTAACTTGCTTATCCTCATGGGTGACACATAAAGCTGAATCTTCCCAAAGAGATACCACCATATTCGCTAATTGTTCATCCTTAATACCACTCCTTAATTGACGGTTTAAACGGGCGATCGCACTTTCTCTGAGAGGATAGTTATAGATGTCTTCCACCGCTTTGATGAGATTATCCCATTGTTGCCCTTGAGCCAAAAGAGGAATATGATTTTTGATGTAGTCAATATAGCCATTAAGACGAGTATAGGTTTTAGCCCTTGCACCGTTAGGGCTTCCCAGTTTACCGCCACCTGCCATTTTCTTCTGCTGTTGGGTGATAATATTTGCCCCTTTATCCACTAAATCAAAATGATAGGGATAACGAGGAATAGGCTTAGTTTCTAATTCACAACGGGCTAATCGTAAAATACGACTCTGAGACTGGGTAACGCTATTACCATTTTCATCCACATAAGCCAAAGCATCAACCCCATCACTGGTACGCATATACATTAAAACTCCTTGAGGATTTTCCGCCCCTAAATACCCAAGTTTGGGTACTTCTTTATCTCCCCCAGAATTGGGGGCAGGGGGGCGATTTCTTGCCCCTAAATCCCCAACTTTGGGGAATTGTTTTTCTCCCCTAAAATTGGGGTTAGGGAGGCGATTATTAGAAGAATGCTGACGAGTAGAATAAATAACATTCGGTAACTGCTCAATTTTTTGGGCAATGTCGGGATATTTTTCCTTTGCTGACTCCCAAATGCTCAAGGCTTCTGAAACTAAATCCACCTCATTATCTTCTACATCATCGAGAATACCTGCTTTTTCATGGTATAAATCCAAAACTACGTTATCATTTCCCCCCTCAAAAAATACCTCATCCGTGCCGACAACTTCGGCATTTTCCTGTAAACGATTAATTAATCTTCCCCGTAAATTAATTAATTCTTCCACTCCATCAGCTGGTAAAAAAGAATAACAGAGTATTTCATCAGCAGTTTGTCCTATTCGATCGACTCTCCCTGCCCTTTGGATTAAGCGAATAATTGCCCAAGGCAAATCATAATTAACAATAATGCGACAGTCTTGGAGATTTTGCCCTTCTGATAGTACATCCGTTGCAATTAAAACCCTTAATTCTTGTTCAGGGGGGAAATTTTTATTATTACTTTTAGGGCTAAATCTTTGAGCGAGAATAGTGGGATTTTCTGATTTACCAGTAGCACAAGCAAAGTTTGTTAAGCCTAATTCTGTTAACTTTTCTTTCAAATAATTAACAGTATCAGCAAATTGAGAAAAGATTAATATTTTTTCTTCCGAATGAGTTTTCGTAATTAATTGGTGTAAAGCTAATAGTTTTTGATCATTTTTAGTTGTCCATTCTGGAGAATTATTTAATATCTTGAGAAGATTATGAGCATCCTCTTGTAAATGTTTAACTAAATCTTTGTTAAATAAATTTGGTCTAATCCACTTAAATCTTTTTTGATATTTAGTTTTATAAATGTCATAAACTTTTCTGGCTTTTTCTTGATATGATCCCCCTAAATCCCCCTTAGTAAGGTGGACTTCCACCTCTTTCTCCCCCCTTATTAAGGGGGGCTGGGGGGGATCTTCATCATCCCAATCATTACTTAAAGTAGAATCAGTATCTTGGTCATTTAAAGTAGCTGAAAATAAGTCCACATCCTGCGTACCAATAGGAATATCTAGCCCTGATTCTATGGCATAAAGATAAATATAATTCCTTAAAATATGTCGTTCGATCGACTCAATAAAAGCATAACCGCTACTTTCTAATCTTTTAAATAAATTAGTGCGACAAAAACCAATTAAATTCCTTCCAGCACGGGATAAACTATCTAATAAATCCTTCTCATTAGTCGTTAATAATTGTTCTTTAATCGTGGTTAATTGGTAGCTACCTAAAGCATAACGGGGTAAATTAAGATTACTAATAATATCGACTATTTCAGAAGAATAAAGTTTAGTATAAGGATCATTTTCTCCTGATTTAAAGGTAGCAGTTTTGGGTATGCGATCTGGAAAATAAGAACGACTACCATCGGCAAATTCTAAATATTTTCTATTCTTTTTAGCCCCTAAATACCCAAGTTTGGGTACTTCTTTATCTCCCCCAGAATTGGGGGTAGGGGGGCATTCATCAGACTTCGCATAATTATCCCGAATAAAACTGCGAGTACGGCGCACCATATATTTACTCATTAATTGTTGCCAATCGTCGGAATATTCGCTGTTTTCAAAGGCTTTTAAGGTACGAGGGCTAATATCTGGATGTTGAAGGGCGAAATTGGTATTTCTTAATAGTTCTTCTGGTCTTATACCTAAATCTTCGTCTTCTCCCACAAATAATCTTAATTGTGCCGATAAATCAAGGTAACTTTTATTGTAGGGAGTAGCGGTTAAGAGAATACAACGGCTTCCACTTTGCTCAATATAATCTTTAATACAAGCATATCTTTTTCCTTCTCGGTTGCGTAAATTGTGACTTTCATCGATCAACACTAATCTAAATCTAGCAGGTACATTCTCTAATTCTTTTTCTACCATGCTGATAGAGAGAATTTTTGCCCTTAAACCATAGGTATCTCGGTAATTTTCCCACATGGTAACAAGGTTTTTCGGGCAGATAATCAAGGTACTAAATCCAAAATCCTCCTCTAACACCCGTGCGATCGCGCTTCCTACCATCGTTTTACCTAAGCCTACCACATCCCCAATAATGACTCCTCCTCGGCGATTAACATGATGACAGGCAATTTTTACGGAGGCTTCTTGAAAGTCAAATAGTTTAAATTCCGAAGGAATAGCATATTGACTTAAACCATCCCTTGCTTCTTGGGAAAGATGATAAGCCATTTTGAGATAAATATAATAGGGCGGAATTAACTTTTCCGTTGCCCAACTTTCATCGATAATATCTGCTAATTCTTGACTAATATCAATGCAAAATCTATCATTCCATCGATCGTTAAACCACTCCTGTAGCTTATTAGTGGCATCATGGTCTAAGACATCAATATTTAATTCACCCTGATTTTTTAACCCTGACAAAGTGAGATTACTACTGCCTACATAACCGATAATGGGTTGATCTCGATCTGGACGAAGCTCTGACGCTAATCGATCGAGTTTATAAAGTAGATAAAGTTTAGCATGGAGAGGATAACGTAAATGGAGTTTAACTTTGACTTTGTTGTTAAGAAGCTGTTGCCTTAATTGTTGTAAACCTTTTTCATCAACACTGGAAGGAATCCCTATCATTAACTGCTCTCGAAATTCACGGGCAATAATGGTTTTCAAATCATTAATTCTTCCCTGAGAAATGCCAGTATCTTCCTTACTTTTGAGTATTTTTAATTCTTCATATAATTGGGTTGAAGGTAATTTTTGCATCCCAATTAATACCCGACACCGTTGATTATCTTCCCCAGAAAAACTCTCTATTTCATTGGCAATTAATCGCCATCCTCTTAAATTAAAATAGCCGACACAAAAGTCTGCGCTATAAGCTGAATCAATGCTATATTTAAGACCTTCTAATAAGGCTCGATCGATGTTATCAAATATTCTAGGCATAAAATTGACTCCCATTTTTACAAACGTTTAAGATTTGATCGTCAAAAATGCCGTTTTGCAGTTCGCCTTTCATGAATTTTGCAATAAATTGTGTTCTATTTATCTATCAGTGGCGAATTGGAAATTTATGCAGTGTTATAGATAATTTTTACTATACTAAAAAACCCATCCATTGCTTAAAGTTGCAACAAATATTCACAAAGACAAAAAAAAGACGATAAAGCCCTCTAAATAAATAAGAATAGGTGCACCTCTTACAACGAGAGTAACTCGCTTCGCCGAAATTTGTTCGATTATCTCCTCAATTAAAAGTTGATCAAAGGCAATTTCTCCTGCATTATCTGCCAGATATAAAACTGATTTTGCTTGGGTTATCGCCTGTTGAAACTTGTCTTCTTCTCCAAAAAAGGGTTCAGTCAGGGCTTGACTTAAAGACTGTCTTACATCTGATTCTGTGAGATTACCATTACTGCCCATATCAATCACATTTCCAGCGATGGCAAGACGTGCCGCCATCAGTAGAGGATTTTTTGCAGACTTGACTTCAGCCCTGAATTTAGGGATCAATTCCATAGCAATGCGATTTTGCCAGTCTTTTGTCTCACGATAGGGGTCAGTTACTCCCACCAGTTCCCGTAACCTCCGATGAATAAGTTGAGCGATCGCAGGAGGTGATTGATTTAAGTCCATTTCTCCTGCCCAAATAAGGGCATCTCGGAGAATCTGCTCATGTACGGAAGGATTTGGGGCTTTTAACAGTTAACAAAAAGTTACTTAAATCTTCTTAAACTTACTCATTTATTAAGCTATACTCTAGTAATGAGTAAA
>JAACUG010000085.1 GCA_009993045.1 Cyanobacteria bacterium CG_2015-22_32_23 | reverse complement strand
CTTTGCCCTTTGCCCTTTGCCCTTTAACCCTTTGCCCATTGCCCATTGCCCATTGCCCATTGCCCTTTGCCCTTTGCCCTTTGCCCTTTGCCCCTTGCCCATTGCCCATTGCCCATTGCCCATTGCCCTTTGCCCTTTGCCCATTGCCCTTTGCCCATTGCCCATTGCCCATTGCCCTTTACCCCTTACCCTTTGATAAAGTAAACATAGAATTAATTTTGGTTACTTATTAGTTGTGCATTGTTCATTGTTAATTCCTTTAGTATGATATAATCTGATAGACTTTAACCCTATAAATTTGAGCAATGCTTGAGACACGCACAAAAATAGCAGTAGATGCAATGGGTGGAGATAACGCCCCTGATGAGATTGTTGCAGGTGCAATCCGTGCCGCAGCAGAACTTGAAGTTGATATACTATTAGTAGGTAATCCTGATGCAATTCAGGCGGAAATAGAAAAACATGGTAATACACTCAACAATATTGAAATTGTACCTGCCGATGGTGTTGTCTCCATGGAAGAAGAAGCATTAGTAGGTGTTCGCCGTAAGCCCAATGCTTCCATTAATGTAGCAATGAATTTAGTCAAAGAAAACCGAGCGCAAGGTGTTGTGTCGGCAGGACATTCAGGGGCTGCTATGGCGGCAGCATTGCTTGGATTAGGCAGAATTAAAGGCATTGATCGTCCTGCTATTGGGGCGGTATTCCCGACTATGTATGCAAATAAATCTGTGATTCTTCTTGATGTGGGAGCGAATGTTGATTGTAAACCTAAATATTTAGAACAATTTGCCCTCATGGGATCAGTTTATAGTAAATATGTTTTAGATATAGAAGAGCCTAGGGTTGGTTTAGTAAATATTGGAGAAGAATCTTGTAAAGGTAACGAATTAGCTAAAGAAACCTATAAGTTATTAAGTAATAATCCTCAAATTTCTTTTGCAGGTAATGCTGAAGGAAGAGATATTTTATCTGGAGATTTTGACGTTATCGTTTGTGATGGTTTTGTGGGTAACGTATTGCTCAAATTTGCGGAAGCCGTAGGAGGAATCATGTTACAAATTATGAGGGAGGAATTACCCTTTGGTGTTAGAGGTAAAATTGGAGCAAGTATTCTTAAGCCTAATCTTAAGCGTATCAAACAACGTATCGATCATGCTGAACATGGTGGTGCATTACTTTTAGGAGTTAATGGTGTTTGTATTGTAAGTCATGGTAGTTCTCAATCACCTTCAATTTTTAATGCCATCCGTATCGCAAAAGAAGCTGTAGGACATGGCATTATTGAAAAAATACAAAATAATCAAGATTTTTCTAAAAAAGAGTTAGCAGTTGACAGTTAACAGTTAACCGTTGAAAATAAACAATTGACCGTGAATAGTTAACGATGGAAAATTAGATATTCAATAATTCTTTTTTTCCCTAATTACTAATTCATAATTTCTATTTATTGAAGGGGTAAATCATTGGAGCAGATTAAAAAAGGCGTTACTATTGTCAGTAGTGGTTCAGCAACAGCTACACAAGTGTTAGATAATCATGATTTAAGTAAAATAGTTGATACTTCTGACGATTGGATTAAAACTCGCACGGGTATCATCAAACGTCATATCTGTGCCAATAACTCCCTTAGTGATTTAGCTTCTCAAGCCGCACAAAAAGCTATATCTAATGCTGGGTTAACCCCCGCCGACATTGATTTGATTATTCTTGCTACTTCTACTCCAGATGATCTTTTTGGCTCTGCTAGTCAAATACAGGGTTCTATCGGTGCAACAAAAGCCGTAGCCTTTGATTTAACCGCCGCTTGTTCAGGCTTTGTATTTGCCTTAATTACTGCTAGTCAGTTTATCCGTAACGGTGTTTATGAAAATATCGTTGTTATTGGTGCTGATTGTCTTTCCCGTTGGGTTGATTGGAGCGATCGCACTACTTGCGTACTTTTTGGTGATGGTGCTGGAGCAGTAGTATGTCAGGCTAGTGAAGTTGGGGATAATTTGTTAGGTTTCGAGATGTGTAGTAACGGTAAGTTAAATAGTGCTTTAAATCTAGCCTATAAAGGAGAAGTAAAAAATATTGGTCATAATAAACAAATAACTCAAGGAGGATTTGGTAAAATAACCATGAATGGTAGAGAAGTTTATCGTTTTGCCGTGAGTAAAGTACCTGAAGTAATCGAAAAGGCGTTATTTAAGGGAGATTTAACCACCGATAAAATAGACTGGCTAATCTTACATCAAGCTAACCAAAGAATCATCGAAGCCGTTGCAGAAAGGTTAAATATCCCTTCATGGAAAGTCATTAGTAACCTTAGTGAATATGGTAATACTTCCGCCGCTTCTATTCCTATCGCTTTAGATGAAGCTGTTTCTCAAGGGAAAATTCGCCATGGTAACACTATCGCTATTTCTGGTTTTGGTGCTGGTTTAACATGGGGTGCTGCAGTTTTCAAATGGGGAAGTTTTGAGTAAGTAATGATTCATGCACGTTATCAGTTACCGCAAAATCAAGGATTTTATCCAAAAACATAGTTCCACCAGTGAAAATTTAGATAGTTGGTATAAAATAGCAAGTAAAGCTCATTGGCATAACTTAATCGAATTACAATCAAATTTTCCTACTGCAGAAGCTGTTGGTAATTTTACCGTTTTTAATATTAAAGGAAATAAATATAGACTGATAGTTAGCATCGACTATGAACATCAGTTAATTTATATAAAATACATTCTAACTCATGCTGAATATGATAAAAACCAGTGGAAAAATGACCGTTATTTTTAACTCTAATAAATACAAAGAAATCTTACTAAAATATCAGCAAAAATTAATTAAAACTGAGGAAGAAAATGAACAAGCATTAAGCATTATTGAAGATTTAATGCACAAGTCAAATCGTACCCCAGAAGAAGATGAATTATATCAATTATTAGTGGTATTAGTAGAGAAATTTGAACGAGAATACTATCTCAATGCCAAAATATCTAACCCCCATTCAGTATTATTATTTTTAATGGAACAAAAAGGAATAAAACAAAATGATCTTGTGGGTATAATTGGTTCAAAAGGAGTAGTTTCAGAGGTAGTTAACGGGAAAAGGAGTATTACTAAAACACAAGCTGAAGCCTTAGCGGACTTTTTTGGAATTTCTGTGGAATTATTTATTTAGGGTTTACATACTTAATTTTTAATAAAAAAATGCCACTATCTCTTATTATTTAAAACTTAAAATAATCGCATTTATTAATAATAAACTTTATGAAAAAATTATTCTTGTTGTTTCTGTTTTTTCTTCATGAAAATTCCCATCATACCCGCACTTAAAGTCCCTAAAATTGTTAAAGGTTCAGGTACAGCTTGAAGCTCATTATATGCTAAATTAAAGGCTAATTCAACGTTGAGAGGAAAAAAAGTAGTCCCATTATCATAACTTTGAAAAGTAAGTCCTGATTGAGAAGAAGTACTCCAATACCAATCATCGTCAGGGTCATTATTGGTATTGTTAACTCATTACTCCACTTGTGCAAGAAGTCTTATAAAGCTGATTTGCCCTTAATCCTTGTTATAATTAAAGATTATTAAAACACAAATAAAAATGACTATTGCGACAATAAACCCTCTTAACGGGGAGATTTTACAAACCTTTACACCTTTAACCAGTCAAGAAATAGAGAATAAACTAAGTTTAGGAGTGAATGGGTTTCAAGATTATCGTCTCACATCCTTAGAGTTTAGGGGAGAAAAGTTACTCAAAGCGGCGGTAATTTTAGAAGAAAATCAAGAAAAATATGCTCAGTTAATGACGATAGAAATGGGGAAACCCATTAAACAGGCTATGACAGAAATTAATAAATGTGCTTCTGTTTGTCGTTTTTACGCTGAAAATGCTCAAAAATTTCTCACTCCCAAATATACCGATACAGATGCAACTAAAAGTTATGTTACCTATCAACCTTTAGGAATAATTTTAGCGGTGATGCCTTGGAATTTTCCTTTTTGGCAAGTATTCCGTTTTCTTTCTCCAGCTTTAATGGCTGGGAATGTAGGATTACTTAAACACGCTTCCAATGTGCCTCAATGCGCTTTAGCCATCGAATCTATTTTGTTATCTGCGGGTTTTCCTGAAGGAGTTTTTCAAACTTTACTCATAGAATCTCCTCAAGTGGAAAAAGTTTTAAGAGATACTAGAGTTAAAGCCGTTACCCTTACAGGTAGTGAATTAGCAGGGAAAAGTGTCGCTTCCATCGCTGGACAAGAGTTAAAAAAATCTGTGCTAGAATTAGGTGGCAGTGATCCTTTTATTGTTTTAGATGATGCTAATATTGAGGAAGCTGCCCAAGTAGCCGTTACTGCTAGATTATCTAATAATGGTCAAACTTGTATCGCTGCTAAAAGATTTATTTTACACCACAACATCGCTGATAAATTTCAGGAATTATTACTAGAAAAATATCGCAATCTCACTTTAGGAGATCCTCTTAACCCTAACACCGATATAGGTCCTTTAGCAACCCCTAATATTCTTAAAGATATTACTAATCAAGTTAATAAAACCGTTGAAATGGGTGCAAAAGTTTTGATTGGCGGAGAAATTATGGAAAGTAAAGGTAATTTTTATCCCCCCACCATTTTAACGGATATTCCTGTTAATTCTCCTGCTATGAAGGAAGAATTTTTTGGACCAGTGGCGCTATTATTTAGAGTAAATAACCTTAAAGAAGCCATAGACTTAGCTAATAATACCATTTTTGGTTTAGGTGCGTCAATTTGGACTAAAAATGAAGATAATATCGAAATTGCCGTAAGGGATATAGAATCAGGTTCAGTCTTTATTAACGGTTTAGTCAAATCTGATCTTCGTTTACCCTTTGGTGGTACTAAACAATCAGGTTATGGTAGAGAATTAAGCATAGAGGGAATGCACGAATTTGTCAATATCAAAACTGTTTGGCAAAAATAATTAAGCATTATTGAATTAAGATTTTTTTTACTATGTTTAGGGTTTTGTGTATAGGAAGAAAAGTATTAAAATGAACGTTTTAAAAAGACTAAAAGCTAAAAAAGTGCAGTTTTAGATATTTTTATTCAATATTTTTTGTATTTATATCTTCTACATAAAACCCGAAACCTGATACATAAAACTTAATTCTGGTATCTACTCTTTCACAAATTAGTTATAAGAAAATTACGTCATGGTATTAATTAATTTTCTTCCATTGTGTAATATTCCATGTTCTTAAATCCCAAGCAGTTAAACTTACCCCTTGTAAATTATTAGCAATACCAACAACATCGGCACGATGAATAATAGGAATAACTGTTACATTTTCGATTAATAAATCATTTAATTGTTTAAAAATTATCGCTCTTTTTTCGGGGTTTAATTCCGTAATAACTGTTTGCAAAAGTTGATCATATTCAGGGTTACAATAACGAGAATAGTTATCTCCTGACCAATTATTGCTTTTTTGGGGTATATTATTGCAAGTATAAACTTTAAAATATGGTGTAGGATCAGGATTATTATTACCAGTAGTAAACATTTGAACATCAGCAGAGAAATGCTCTACGGTATCGTTATTACTAGGATCGCTCGAAAACATTACACTAGCGTCAATGCTTTTTAATTCCACTTCAATACCTAAAGATTCCCAATTTTGTTTAATAATGGCTTGAGTTTTTTGCCGTAAAGGATTAACGGTTGTTTGAAATAACACTTTCATCTCTACACCATCTTTATCTCTAATACCATTACCGTTAGTATCTTTCCATCCTGCTTCATCTAATAATTTTCCTGCTTTATCGAGGTTAAACTCAGAAGTCGTATTAGTAGAAACAAATTCAGGGGGTGCTAATAAAAAATTAGAAGTTGGTTTTCCTGTGATACCATATAATTGCTCGGCGATGGTATTTTTATCCACCGCTAAAGCAAAAGCCTGTCTAACTTTGACATTACTAAAGAAAGGATGAGGAAATTTTACACTAGATCTTTCACCTTCAGGAGTTTCTTTATTTGGATCAGTATAATTTAACAAAATTCGTTCACTATTAGATCCAAAATTAGTAATTATTTTACCTTTATTTGCCTTGCTTAATTCATCTAAAATATTTGATTCTACTTGTAGATTGTAAGCAAAATCTGCATCTCCTGTTTGTAATACTGCTCTTGCGGCTGAAGTTGCATCACCTCCGCCTTTAATCTCAATCTTCTCAAAATTTAGGGTTTCAGGTTGGCGATAATAAGGATTTTTTTGATAAATTACCGAATCACCCGGCTTAAATTGTGATACAGCATAACCTCCTGTTCCTACAGGAAGAAGATTAAAAGGCGCTTCTCTAGCATTTTCGCCGTTATATTGAGCGTATAAATGTTCTGGTAAAATCATCCCTGCACCACCAACAAAAACAGAATACCATGCAGGAGTAACTTGTTTAAAAGTTATCTTAACGGTATATTCATCTAAGGCTTCCACATTTTTTACTACAGCATAATCCCCACTATTAACGCTTCCTACCTTGGGATTATTGATAAATTGGTAAGTAAAAACTACATCCGAAGCAGTAAATTTTTCTCCATCAGACCATTTGACATCTTGTCGTAATTTCCAAGTTACTGATAAGCCATCTTTGGCAACTCCGCCATTTTCTACCGAAGGAATTATTTGCGCTAATACGGGAATTAATTTACTATCTGAATCAAATGTAGCTAAAGGTTCAAGGGTTATTCTACTAGCTTCTGAGTCTTTAAATCCAGTGGAAAGATGAGGATTTAAAATTGTTGGCGCTTGCCAGTAAATCATTTTCAATATTTTATTATTATCGGTATCAGAGGTAGTCGGATTATTATTTTCAGTAATAGCGGAAGGAGAATTACAACTAATAACCGTTAAACAGCTACTCACCGCTAGAATTAAATTAACCCGAGATTTTCTTATTTTCCTCATGATGATTTTTTTATCTGATTTTACCAGTAATAAATAGTTTTAAAATAGGTTTTTTTTACAATTATACAGAGTTTCAATACCTTAGATAATGTAATTTAATTAATCTTACTTATTTTTAACGATCCTATTCAGATATAATAATTTGAATGTAAATAAATTCTTAATTTCAGCAATTGTGAACTCAGTAATTAAAAGCTGATCAATAATAACTAAAAAAATTCCTAATTTCTATTGTTAACCCTAATCTATGAAAAAACTTATCGAAGGTTTACACCGATTTCAAACAAATTATTTCGACACTCATAAAGATTTATTTGAAGAATTATCTCACGGTCAACAACCTCGTGTTTTATTTATTACTTGTTCTGATTCTCGTATTGATCCTAATCTTATCACTCAAGCTAATATTGGTGAATTATTTGTTATTCGTAATGCTGGTAATATTATTCCTCCTTTTGGTGCTACTAATGGCGGTGAAGGCGCTTCCATTGAATATGCTATTACTGCTTTAGATATTGAACAAATTATAGTCTGTGGACATTCTCATTGTGGTGCGATGAAGGGTTTATTAAAAATGTCCAAACTAGCTGATAAAATGCCTTTAGTTTATGAATGGTTAAAACAAGCTGAAGCAACCCGTAGATTAATTATAGAGAATTATTCCCATGTCCCTGAAGAAGATTTATTAAACATTACTATCGCTGAAAATGTCTTAACTCAGTTAGAAAATTTGAATACTTATCCTATTATTCGCAGTCGTTTACATCAAGGCAGACTTTCTCTTCATGGTTGGATTTATAGCATCGAATCGGGTGAAATATTAACCTATGATCCTGTAGTTCATGATTTTGTTGATGTTGAAAGTCGTAAAAATGATCCAGAATATCTTTATAATCTACATCCTAGTTGTTCTGTGACTAAATCTATTGGTTGTAAAATTTATCCGATGGTAAAAGATGAAACGCCATCAGAATTAACTACTGAGAATATTAATATTCATCTACCTAAATCTAATCGTTTATCTAAAGAACAAGCAGAAAGAATTTATCGAGGTTCATCGTCATAATCAATATCTTGTTAACTTTTTACAATTAACTGATTTTATCCTCAATATTACATTTTATCAATACAAAAATTAAGGTTATTAAAAATCAATTGTTAAATTAATCAGGAATACTGAAGATTATTCTTGCTCACACTTTACCATAGAAAAAATAAAAACCATTATTAGCTCTATGAGGATAGTAATTATATATGTACAAAAGAAAACAAGACTCAATTAATTTACAACAACAAGTTAATCAACTTTACATCATCGTCAAGCAGTTAGGGGAATATATCGGTTGGGAAGGAGTAGAAAATATTTCATTGTCAGATTTAACCGTCAATTTACCCCTCAAATCTAATTATAATCATCACGAAAATAATCAAATTTTACATAAACATCCCCAAAAGTTTAACCATCACAAAGATATTTTAACGGATGATGAAGATATTTATACACAATTATTAGACTATACCCAAGTAGAAAATAATATTTCCTGTGATGAGCAATTATATCGTTTAACGGCACAATTAACCGCCGCTTATCATCGTATTGCTTCCCTTGAGGAAGAATTGTTAGCTCTTCGTAACCATAACGAAACTAGAAACAATGGCTTCTACCATGTGCAGTAATTCTTCTTTAGTTATACCTAATAAATGAGATGCGATCGCACTACCCCCAGCCCCAACTCCTTCTTTAACATATCCTTTTTCATAGGCTTGTAAATTGGAATAGCTTGAAGTACTAAAATTCAAATCTGTTGCACACAAGGAAACGTTACCAATCAGATGACTTAAACCAATGGTGTCTCCCGTCAAATCTTCGGCTACCCAACGAGTTGTACCGATGATAATGTTTTCTAACTTAGCATGATGATAAGATGTATTTTTTAGTGCTTTGATTAAAGCAAAAATTGCTAACATTTGTGTACCACCAGCTAACATAACCCCAATTTTTTTACTCGCACTTAACGCTATTCCTGCTACCACAATTTGCATAGGATCTCCCACGGCGGCTATAATTTGTAGAGGGTTTATCAGATTATTTTCATTATTTAAACCTGCTTTTTTTAATCCTTCTTGCACTAAATCCCATTTTTGTTGATGATTACAGATGGGATGACTACTATTAACTTTTCCTCGACTATCAATTCCCAACGCTGTTAATACTGCTAACGCCGTAGTTGTACCTCCCACGACACATTCACTTAAAATGAGGTAACTAGACTTTGCCTCTTTGGCTAAAATTTCTCCCCAACATAAACCTTGTTGATATAAATGCTTTACTACCTCTAAAGGTAAGGCTTTTCCACTAGAAACACAATTAGCAGGTTTTCCTTGTAAATCAATATTTTTCACCGACGGTTTTTGTAATAATCCTGCATTAAAAAGATAAAGAGGTAGATTAAATTTTTCTACAACTGCACGACTGATAAAAGTAGGAGAAATACCCACCGTTAAAGGTGGTAAAGGAAAAGTCGGATTTTTTTGAATACCATTAACCAAAAATTCTCCATCGGCTAAAGCTGTATAACGGCGAGATTCAGATGTAGATCCTGCGGTAGAAATACCCTCTAATAAAGCAGTAGCAGTAAAGCCTAAAGTGCAGGTAAAAATAGGCAAACAACCTCTATATTGATTCAGCCATTTCTTTCCTTGTTCAATTTCTGTATAGATTTTAATATCTGGAGGATCAATTATTGTCATTATTTAACACATTTTGCCCAAGTTTTACGGAAGCTATAAAAAATTTTCTGTGAGTAAAAAAAACGATGACAAAACCCATTTAAAATTCTAAGTTATTCGTAATCTAAAATAGTTTTTATCCATTGGGGAGGGCGAGGAATAGGGTTATTGAGACGATCAAACATTAATAATCCTAGCAAATGAACCGTTAAACTATAAATAATATTATTGACTAATACCACTAATAAAATTAAAATTTGAATCATCATGGGAGTAGGTTCGGCTAAAATACCTAATTTAAGAAAAATCCAATCAGCTAAACTAGCAATTTGAGTAACAACATAAATCCATAAATCTTCCCCTAAAAGAATTGAAAATAGCCAAAAACGGAAGAAAAAACCGAAACAACCGATAACACTTGCCATGAAAATTGACAAATACCAATTACTATTATTTTTCCATAAAGCACCTAATTGTATTCCCATTAAGCCATAAGGAATAAGATAAACAATACTACGAGGAGGCCCCATTAGAATTGCTAACAATAAACCACAAACAATAGTAGTAATAATTGATGATCTTTTTCCTCGTCGTAAGTAAATTAAAGCGATAGGTAAAGGAAATAACATTTTCAAAAAAGGGCCTAAACGAAAATAATAATCAATCAACCAAATTAAACTAGCAGTGCTGGCTAAAAATGCACTTTCCACTAAAGCGATAGTAGCAGGTTTAAATTTATAGGATTTTGGCTTAAGGGTAGAATAATTATTGTTTTCTGGATTAATGATTGAATTATGATCATCCTCATCTATCCAGTTAGAATTATCCTCGTTAAAGTCTTGATTTGAATTAGTCAATGGTTATTGGTTAATTAATAATTGCCTTACTTATTACTTATTATTTATCTGACGTTAGGGATAATAGACTGATTAAGTATTATAAAAGGTTTTAAGTTGTTAGGTTATAAAAAAACTGTTAATTATAAAGAATCGAATTTTAATAACTCTATAATCCTTATATATAAATAGTTTTAGCAATAATTATTTTTTACTAATACCCCAAACCTAATACCTAATACTTATTTATTTACTACCGTGACAGGAATACCTAAAGAGACTAAACTAAATAATTGTTTAACATCTTTGTTTTTCATTCTAACACAACCATGAGACACGGCTTGACCGATTAAATTTTCCCCCGGTGTGCCATGAAAACCGATAAAGTTT
This sequence comes from Cyanobacteria bacterium CG_2015-22_32_23, assembly GCA_009993045.1. Taxonomy (GTDB): domain Bacteria; phylum Cyanobacteriota; class Cyanobacteriia; order Cyanobacteriales; family Cyanobacteriaceae; genus Geminocystis. The sequence goes on along the minus strand of JAACUG010000085.1, from coordinate 28,081 downwards.
TTTCCATCACTCCAAAAGCCAATCCAACGTTCTCCTAAAGGGCCATTAGGATTCGGAGGTATTACTTTTCCCGTCCAAGGATTTTGCCATGAAGGATTTTCGATCATTTGGATAATTTTAAATTCTCCTTGAGGAGTTTCCCAACCTTTTTTACCCACTGCGACAGGAAAAGTGGCGATGACTTGATCATCTTCATAAACCTGAACTCGTTTTGATGCTAATTGTAAAACTAACTTAACATTGGGCTTTTCATCGGCATAATATAAATATGCACCTTCATTTTTTAGCTTCGGAATAGCGGGTAAATCCATCTGTAGTAAATCTTGGTTCAGATCAGGTACAGAATCAGAACTATTACTAGGAGAAACATTAGTTAGACAAAAACCTAATGTAATTAGAGAAAAAAACAGTTTTTTACGAAAAAAACCATCAAAAGGATTGGATTTCATTTGTTGTCACTTAAGGGGAATGTACCGATAGAATAACAAGCTAAGAGACTATAAAATTTTACAGTTTCAGAGCTTTGTTGATGATAAATTTTATTTTATCCGAAAATTACCATAATCCTCTTATGGGTTGGTTATATTCTTGAACTTCTGGTTGAGGAGTATAAGTAGGTGCTGATTGCATCACAGGACGAGCGGGGATTTCTCTGGTGGTAGTAGAACTCTTCATAGATGCCCAAATAGCTGCTGTACGTTCATTTAAAGCTCCAGCCGAAGCATCTAATCTCTTATAACCATATTTTGATTGTAGTCGAGAAATCCATTGAGATTCAGCTTGTCCCACCAAGTAATACTGCCCATTGTCTGCTTTACCGACTAGAACATCAGAACCGGGGCAAAAACTACCATTAGCATGAAAAACAACGCCATCTTCGGCACGAATAAACATGATACTGCCACTTCTGCCGATTACTCGACCTAACATACTGTCTCCCCATTCAATTTGGGGTTGTCCCATATAAGTATTATGTCCTCTTAATTGACTTAATAATAATTCCGAAGAAGAACTTTCGGTGATTTGAGGGTTAATTTCAAAGGCTTGAACTGGTTTAATGGTATTTGCACCTAGAAACAATCCCAAGGTTGCGACTGTCAAGTATTGAAGATTTTTAAAATTCATAAGCTACCTTCGCTATCAATTTTTATTGTGTTTACTACTTAAAATGATACTAATTTTTTTATGAGAATCATCATAATTTTGTAAAATTTAATATTAAATGCTTATTTCATGAAGATTAGCCCCTTACTTTGGTGATTTAGGGATATTATCGCCTCTTGCTTCCAATTTTAAGGGAAAAAAAGAAAGTCCCAAAACTTGGGGATTTACAGAATTTTACCCCTTAGCTTCATCTTTGACTAATTTACTCCAACCTAAATCTTTGAGATTGTTATTACGTCGTAACGGACGTGTTACTAATTCTAAAATATCACGAGCGTTAGTAAAACCATGAATTTGGGCAAAAGTGAACTCCACAGACCATTTTGTGTTAATTCCTCTGGCTTCTAAGGGATTAGCGTGCGCCATGCCCGTTATCACCAAATCAGGCTTAATCTCTTTGATTCTCTGCAATTGGTTATAATTATCAGGTTTTTCTACGATAGTAGGCACAGCTACACCCATTTCTTGACAAGTTTGAGCGAGAAAATCTAACTCACCTTTTTGATAACGTTTATCCATGTAAGGAATACCAATTTCATCAACCGTCATACCACACCGAATGAGGAAACGAGCAAGAGAAATTTCCAGTAAATTATCACCCATGAAGAAAACTGACTTACCCTTGATTATGTCCACATAATCCTGCAAATTTTCCCAGATTTGAGCTTCTCTTTCCGCTAACCCTTGAGGCTCAACCCCAACCACAGAGCAGATTTTCTCAATCCATGCACGAGTACCATCAGGACCAATAGGGAAGGGTGCGCCAATTAATTTACACTTACGACGACGCATTAAAGTAGTAGCTGTGCGACTTAAAAAAGGATTTACCCCTGCAACGTAATAACCTTCATCGATAACAGGTAACTCGGTATAGCGTTTCGCAGGTAGCCAACCATCGATTTTTACTCCTTGTTTCTTCAATTCTAAGGTTAAATTGGTGACAACGGGATCTGGTAATGAACCAAATAACACTAAAGGCGGATGTGACTTATACTCATCATTGTTAGTATCTTCCGCTTTTTTGCCAAAATTGAGCAATTTTTGAATAGCATTACGCTCAGTTTTTTCCGCTTCCTGTTTTACTTCCGATTCCTTCGGGCAACGATTCGCCATAGCGGCTAAAACGGTGTCTTCTCCTTGAGTAAAGGCATAATCTAAACCATTAGCACGAGCTACCACAATAGGAATACCTAACTCCGCTTCTAATTTAGGCGCAATACCTTCTAAATCCATTTTAATAATTTCGGTGGTACAAGTACCAATCCAAACGATAACGCTAGGATTGCGATCGCGCTTAATTTGGTCACAAAGGCGTTTTAACTCGTTATAATCGCTAAGTTGAGCGGAAATATCAGCTTCTTCTAATTCAGCCATAGCGTAACGAGGTTCAGCGAAAATCATTACTCCCATAGCATTTTGTAGGAAATAACCACAGGTTTTAGTGCCGATAACGAGGAAAAAACTATCCTCAATTTTTTGATATAACCAAGCGACACAACTAATGGGGCAAAATGTATGATAATTGCCTGTTTCGCATTCAAATTTTAATTCGGGGGTAACGGGATTTTCTGTTGCTAAAGTCATGTTTTTATTCTTATTTATAAAGTTTAATTTGTTGTTTCATTCGTAGGTTGGGTTACGATACTGTTTGGTTAAGCCCCCTACCCCCAACTTTGGGGGAGTAATACTTGGTGAAAGTCTCCAGTATTGGAAAGGGGGCGGATAAAATAACTTGAGCGACTAACCCAACTATTTTTGAAATGTCTCGCAAAGAGGCAAAGGTGATTTTTCAAGGAAAATAATTAGGTTTAAGGTTTCATTTTGAGAGAAAAAATTAAGCATTTAAGTCAATACCTTTAAATAATTTATTCATCTCATTTTGAAAACTATTAATTCCTTCTTGAATTTCAGGAAAAGAAAAACTAGGTTCACCATCAGATTTATTATTATCTTTCTGTTTATCAGAATTATTACCTTGATTTTGATTTTTTTCTAATTCCTTGCGGGGATCAAAATTTAAGCCTAAAATCTCTACAATTTTTTCTATATTATTATCAGCAACATATAAAGTATAAAGAAGTTTAGTAAAATTGCGATGTTTTCCTGCCAAAAAACCTAAAATCCATTCAGCTTTAACTCTACATCCACCATCAGGAGTGGCAACTCTAGTAAACCAATTTTCGGTAATTTGATCCAAAAAAATCGAATTTTCTTGATAATATTCAAGCCAAGATTTTTTAATAATTGCCTTGTTTTTTTCAATAAAATCTAAATGATTATCCATATTTTATTCAAGTTTTATTGCTTAATTATTCAATGGGTTTACGAAAATCATCTAAAAGTGAAGGAGGAGGTAAATTAGCTTCTTGTTCAGCTTTTTCCCTTTCCTCTCGTCTTTTTTCTAACTCAATGTCAGGATCAGAATTTAATCCTAAAGATTGAATTAAAGTATTTTCATTCTGATTTAAAGATACGAGAGTTTCCATAAAATTTGTAGCAAAATCTGGCTCTAAACCGCAAATTATTCCAAGTATAATTGTCGCTATTGGACGATGGCCTTTATCAGGTGTGGGTATCCATCTTTTAGCACTATCATATTGAGTACAAAAAATAAGTATCCATTTACGGTTTATTTCCCAATAATCTAACCATTTTTCTTTTAAATCTTTTTTTATTTCTGTAAAAGTCCTCATTTTTTATAAATTGATTAATTTTCAATGTTTGATGATTCTTTAATTTGCTTCCGAAAATCATCTAATGGTGAAGGAGGTTCAATAATTTGATTTTTTGCCTTTTTTTCTTTTCGAGTTTCTAAGGCTTTTTTATAATCAAAATTTAACTCAAGAAATGCTACTGCTCCATTTATCTTACTTTTAGGAGAGACATGAGAAGAATAAAAATTAACCCATTCTATTACTTTTGGCTCTATTCCAGTTATTACTCCTAAAATAAAATTAGCTTCAGGACAAACTCCGTAATCTCCATACCAAACGTGTAAATATTCTTCATTTACTTCACAATAATCAAGCCATTTTTCTCGTAAATTAACTTTAAATTCTTCAAAATCTTCCACAATTCCCATACACTAAAAAGATAAAATAATTGCTAATTGTACATTGTTAATTGTTCATTAATTTACACCATCATTAACTCTAATTCGTCTCTTTCTTGTTTAGGTGCATCTTCAGGAGGATTTAAGTAGTAATCTGAAAGTAAGCCAAATAATTCACGATCAAGCGCTTCACTAGGCACAACTCCTTCGGGTAAGGCTAAAATTTGATCTGCAATATTAAGGTAATAATCACAAACGTAATCTAAAGAAGGATCTTTTTCTGCCATTTCAAACAAAGTTTTACCCTTAACTCTCGATACTCGGATGTCTTCAATCAAAGGTAACACTTCTAATACAGGCATTGCCACATGGGAAATATACTTATCAATCAAGTCACGTTTTGAGGTGCGATTACCGATTAAACCTGCTAATTTCAGGGGATGAGTGCGCGCTTTTTCTCTGACGGATGCGGCAATACGATTGGCAGCAAATAAGGCATCAAAACCGTTATCAGTGATGATTAAACAATAGTCAGCATAATTCAGAGGTGCAGCAAATCCACCGCATACCACGTCACCTAAAACGTCAAATAAAATCACGTCATATTCATCAAAGGCGTTTAACTCTTTCAAGAGTTTTACAGTTTCACCCACGACATAACCACCACAACCAGCCCCAGCAGGAGGGCCACCAGCTTCTACACAGTCAACTCCTGCGTAACCTTTATAAATAACGTCTTCAGCCCAAATATCTTCATAGTGAAAATCTTTTTCTTGCAATGTGTCGATGATGGTGGGAATTAAAAAGCCTGTAAGGGTGAAAGTACTATCATGTTTGGGATCGCAGCCAATTTGTAATACTTTTTTACCACGTTTTGCTAATGCTGTGGAGATGTTGCAACTGGTGGTTGATTTGCCGATGCCGCCTTTTCCGTAAACTGCTAATGTCAAAGTCATTTTTTTATAATTCCTGAATTTATTTGCACTGATCGCATTATTGACTAAATTTTCGGAAATGAAAAGGGGTACTAATTTTAATTCTTATAGTAAATCAAAGTAAAATTAAGTATTAAATAGTATTAGTTAGTTTTATCAGTTTATTTGACTCTTAAAGTTGATTATTATTATTATTAAATTTTTGTTTATTTAATTAATATAATTATGTATAAAAGCAAAAAAATGTAAACATATTTTGATACATTTCCTAAAATCCTTATGTTATATAGCTTTTTATCTTTATATATGGCGATCGCTTATCAGATAAAATCATGAAAATAGGGGTTAAAAATCCCTTAAAAAACAGAATTGTTAATAATTGCTACAATATCTGATTTTAAGGGAAAAAAGAGTATAAATACTTAACTTTATAAGAATATTTATCTTAGTTGTGCGGTAGTAATATTTAAGTCTAATTTTTGTTCACCTCGAAGGATAGAAAACTTGAGACTTTGGTTAATACCGCTATTTTCCACTAATTGTTGTAATTGATTTGCATCTTTAATAATTTGATTATTAACCTTAAGGATTACATCAGCTCTACGAATACCACCTTTTTCGGCGGGTGTTTCAGGTAAAACTCTTACCACTAAAACCCCTTCCACTTCAGGAATTAAAAAAGTAGCATTAGCATCTCGGTTATTTTCTCTAGCTAATTCTGGGGTAACTTTCACCATTTGAATGCCGATAGAAGGATGAGGAACTTCTTTCCCCTCAGCTAAAATTGTTTGTAATTGTTTAACTTTATTGATGGGAATAGCAAAACCAATACCCATAGCATCAGCACGAATAGCGGTATTTATGCCAATAACTTCCCCTTGTGCGTTCAAAAGTGGCCCTCCAGAGTTACCCGGATTAATAGCCGCATCAGTTTGTAAAAAGTCGATTCTTTTATCGAAAATACCAACTTCGGAAGAAGAGCGATGAAGAGTACTAATAATACCAAGGGTTACAGTATTATCTAAACCTACGGGATTCCCTACGGCGATCGCCCAATCACCTACTTTAACTTGAGAAGAATCACCCAAAGTGGCAACGGGTAAATTTTGCCCTTGAGAATTAACTTTAATGACGGCTAAATCAGTAATGACATCTGTACCTTTGACTTCACCTTCAAAAATACGCCCATCTTTGAGGGTAACGGTAACTTTATCAGCATCACTAACCACATGAGCGTTAGTTAAAATAATACCTCGTGAGTCAACAATAAAACCAGAACCTAAACCCGTAACTTTCCTTTCTTGAGTCATGGAATTACGAAACCCATCCCCAAAAAATTGACGAAAAAAAGGATCTTCAAACATAGGCTCAATAGAGCGAGTAATGACCTTTTCTGTATCAATTCTTACCACAGAATCCCCTGTTTTTTCTACCGCAAGGGCAACAAAACTTTCCGTAGTAATATTAACAGGAATTTGAGCTTGAGCAGTTAAAGAGTTAATACCACTACCACTAAAAGCGATGATAACTCCCATACAAAGAGCGGAAAATAGATTAATAAATTGCCGAATATTCATAATATTAAGAAAGATGTAAAGATTTTATACTTTTCCTATCACAAGACGTTAAGAAATAAGATAATAGTTTCGCTGTTTCTAATCATTATTGTATAGAGAAGCCTTCTGTTTTTTTAAGAGAGTTAAGTAGTAGTGTTTTCCCTAATTAGTGATGATCTCTACCCATAACTCTAAATCTTGATCCCTTTGCCATTGGCGAGGATTCCGTGATCATATTAAAATCAAAAATAACTCTTTAAATTATCCATAAAAATCTTGTTTGGGAGAAAAAAATGTTACTAGATGCTGTAACTAATTTAATTAAAAATTATGACGTGTCAGGTCGTTATTTAGATCGTGATGCCATGGATTCCATAAAATCTTATTATAATTCAGGAACAAAAAGACTTCAGATTGCCTCTATCATTAACGCTAATTCCCCTGAGTTAGTGAAAAATGCTGGAAGACAATTATTTGAAGAAATACCCGAATTAATCCGCGCTGGAGGAAACGCTTATACCACTCGTCGTTACTCTGCCTGTTTAAGAGATATGGATTACTATCTTCGTTATGCTAGTTATGCTTTAGTAGCTGGTGATAATACTGTATTAGATGAAAGAGTTTTACAGGGTTTAAGAGAAACTTATAATTCTCTTTGTGTTCCCATTGCACCCACTGTGCGCGGTATTCAAATCATGAAAGAAATGATCAAAGAAATGGCTTTAGAAGCTGGAATGGACAATGTTGATTTTGTCGATACACCTTTTGATCATCTTACCCGTGAATTGAGCGAAATTTCCATCTAATCCATTAATGTGCAATGGATAATTAGTCAATACTCATAGATTTGACACTCCCTCACTAAACCTACGGGTATAAATGGGGGATTCTAGTTTCACAAAATTCGTAACTGAAACCTCACTTTTGCCCTTCAAAATACTTTTTTTATATTCTCCTTAGTACTTAAAATATCTAATACTGAGATCTTGCACCAATACATTAATACCTAATAGTAAAAAGGGGAAAAATCAATTCTCTTATGGTTAGTATCAATTCTTATACTCATTACTCGTTACTCGTTACTCATTACTCATTACTCCCCCTCACCAGTGATTTTTAAACGAGGTGCAAGATCTGAGTAATATATTTATTAAAAATCTAGTTCTAGGAATGAAATCATTGTCTAATGTCAACACTGCTGAATTTAACCCTAGGTTTTTCTGATAATTATAATTTGTGCTTTTCTTGACAAAATTTTGTTTTAAGTCCAAAATCTCCTAATATGATTAATATCAAATTTTTGATACTCTTTTAATTTCTTCTTGTGATAATAAAAACTAGAGTCAAATAAGCCTATTTAACTGTTACTTTCTGTTGAATATTTATACAAGATTGAAAAACAATTCACCGTCATCAGTTATCAGTGTTATTATCGGATTGTCGTAACTATTTTTACAATTTTATACTAGGTAAAAGATTATGAATCATGAAACAATTTCCCCTGTAGTCCTAGTCATTCTGGATGGTTGGGGTTATCGGGAAGATAAACGAGATAATGCCATCGCCTTAGCTAAAACTCCAGTAATGGACAGTTTGTTAGAAGTTAACCCTAATACCCTCATTAACGCATCAGGGAAAGCAGTAGGATTACCTAACGGACAAATGGGTAACTCTGAAGTAGGTCATTTGAATTTAGGTGCGGGACGAGTTGTACCTCAAGAATTAGTAAGAATTTCCGATGCAGTGGAAGATGGTTCAATTTTCACCGAACCAGTTTTAGAAGAAATCTGTCATCAAGTGATCCAATCTCAAGGTAAATTACATCTTATGGGGTTATGTTCCGATGGTGGTGTACATTCTCATTTAGATCATTTGATCGGTTTACTAGATTTGGCAAAATTACACGGTGTTGCGGAAGTTTGTGTCCATTTTATCGCCGATGGTCGAGATACCAAAACCCATGAAGGAATTAAGTATATTAAAACTATAGAAGAACATATCCAAAAAATTGGTTTAGGTAAAATTGTTACAGTTTGTGGTCGTTATTATGCTATGGATCGTGATCACCGTTGGGATCGCATCAAAAGAGCTTATGATTTATATACAATAGATGGTGTGGGAGATGGTAGAAATGCCGTGGAAGTCATGGAAGATTCTTACGCACAAAATCTAACAGATGAATTTATCGAACCGACACGCATTGCCGAAGGTGCAATCAAAGAAGGAGATGGAGTAATTTTTTATAATTTTCGTCCTGATCGAGCTAGACAAATTTGTTATGCTTTTACCATGGATGATTTTGATGGTTTTGAACGAGAAAAAATTAATAACCTCAGTTTTGTTACTTTTACTCAATACGATCCTAATTTACCTGTTAAAGTAGTTTTTGCTCCTCAACAGTTAACGAATATTCTCGGTGAAGTCATCGCTAATGCAGGATTAAAACAATTTAGGACTTCAGAAACAGAAAAATATCCTCATGTCACCTACTTTTTTAACGGTGGTTTAGAGCAACCATTAGAAGGAGAAGATCGAGAATTAGTGCAAAGTCCTATGGTTTTAACCTATGATAAAGCACCTGCAATGTCGGCAGTAGAATTAACAAATATAGCATCTAAAGCTATTACTAAAGGTATTTATTCTTTTGTGGTTATTAACTATGCTAATCCTGATATGGTGGGACATACAGGAAAATTAGATAAAGCAGAACAAGCCATTGAAACCGTTGATACTTGTGTGGGTAAATTATTAAGAGCTATTAATCAAGTAAGCGGTACAACTATTATCACCGCAGATCATGGCAACGCAGAATATATGAAAGATGAAAAAGGAAATCCTTGGACTGCTCACACCACAAATCAAGTACCTTTTATTTTAGTTGAAGGTGAAGGACGTAAAATAATAGGTCATGGTGGTAATGTGAAATTACGAGAAAATGGTAAATTAGCTGATGTTGCCCCGACAATTCTTGAGATATTACAGTTACCAAAACCGAAAGAGATGACAGGAGAATCTTTAATTGAAAAATCAGAATATGAAGTCAAAAAAAATCGTACTCCTGTGAGTATTTCCGTTTAAGAAGTCCTAATTTTAAATAAAATCTAAGTCGGCTTCCCTGAAAAAATATCAGTGATGAGGCTAGGTATTAGGTATTAGGTATAATAGACTATGAAAAATATTAAATTTTATCAATTATGACTGTTTATCAATTAGTGCAAATTATTTGGGCTGTTTCTTGTGGATTATTAATAATTTTAGTATTGTTACATTCTCCTAAAGGTGATGGATTAGGGGGCATTGGTGGACAAGCTCAACTTTTTTCTAGTGTCAAAAGTGCAGAAGCAACTCTTAATCGAGTTACATGGATTTTAAGTTTAACTTTTATTAGTTTAACGGTGGTTTTAAGTGCTGGTTGGTTAAATAATTAATTAGGTTTTAGGAATTAGGTTTTAGATATTCAATTTGGAGGTTGAGAAACTGATTAAAAAGTTAGTAAAACTTGTTTTAAACCCTATCTTGTTGATATTTTTAGTAACTTTAATAGTGGTGAATTTTGGTCATTTTGTTCGGGCTGAAAATAATAATTTACCACCTTTACAAGTTCATCCTTTGCCTATTTCTTTGCAAAATTGGACTTCTAACATTAAAGAAGATTATTTTAAGGAAATTGAGCCTCATTTAGCAGGTTATTTGATTTGGTCAACTTTTCCTGTTAAAGTTTATTTACAATCTTCTGATACTAATTTATCTCCTGCTGGTTTAAAGGATTTTCAACAATGGCAAAAAGCTGCTAACATGGCGATCGCCACATGGAATAGTTATATACCTTTAATATCCGTAGAGACTTCCGAAGATGCAAATATTTTGATTTATCGTCGGTATCCAGAATTTAAAGCCGAAATTAACCCAGAGACAGGATTATATAACCTTCCTAGGGCAAAAGCAGCAACCACAACGGTTAAATTTTACTTAACACAAACTAAACCTAGTCAATTACGTCATAGAATGACAATTGAAGTTAATCCTCATCAAACTTTTGACTATTTAATTACTAATATTACCCACGAATTAGGCCACGCATTAGGTATTTGGGGACATAGTTTACAAAAGACTGATATAATGTATTATTCTCATACAAAAGAAATTCCTGCCATTTCTCCTCAAGATATAAATACCCTGAAAAAAATTTATCAACAACCAACTCGTTTAGGCTGGGATATTAATTGACAATGAGCAATGAAGGATAGACAATTATCAATTATCAATTATCAATTACAATCATGGGTTATTTTGATACATTAATCGACAAATTCACCGAAGATAAAGAATTAGAACAAGCCTTCGGAAAACATATACACTGGGGTTATTGGGAAAATCCTGCGACTGCTACTGGTACTTTAACGGATTTTGCTGTGGCGGCAAATAATCTTTCTAAATTAGTCATTGAAAAAGCTCAAATTAGTGATGGAGTGACGCTTCTTGATGCAGGTTGCGGTTTTGGCGGTACTATTAGCTTACTCAATGATACTTTTAGTAATTTAAAATTATTTGGCGTAAATATTGATAATGCACAGGTAGAAAGAGCAACAGCATTGATTAAACCACAAAATCATAATCAAATTCAATTTATTAATGGTAATGCTTGTGATTTGCCTGATTTTAGCGAATTATTTGACTATGCCATCGCCTTAGAGTGTATTTTTGCTTTTCCTAGTCGAGAAATATTCTTTCAACAAGTAAGAAAAAATCTTAAATCTTCTGGAAAATTAATTGTAGTTGACTTTATTATTAATCCCACAATTAGTAACTTTTGGACATGGTTTGAAGCTCAAGTTTTAAGCCGTTTAATTACCGATACTTATGGCTCAAAAGCAACAAATCAGGTAGAATTTATCGGCATAAAAGAATACGAAAAAATAGCTAATAAAACAGGATTTAAACTAGATAAAGTAATTGATATTAATAAAAATGTTCAGCCAACTTATCCAGTTATTAATAAACTTATTGTTGATAATTTTAATGATTGGATGACAGCAAAAGGATTAGAAATATTTAGTCAATTTAACTTAATTAACTATCAGATTTTAGTTTTTAAATAATTTTTAATAAAGATAAAAAAAGGAATGTAGATAAGATTATATATTGATAATTTTTTATTTGACATTCTCAATTTCTTCTATACCTTTAGAGATTAAAAGTCGTTCTCTTTTTTTCTTAGCAATATCTCTTAAACTAATAATTTTATCCGTTTCATCAACAATATCTCCCGTCAAAACTTCCAAAACATCTTCAAGGGTGACAACTCCAGAAACTCCTCCATATTCATCAATGACAACCATTAAATGTTGACGAATTTCTTGGAATTGTTTTAATAAATGATCTGCCTTTATTGTTTCAGGTACAAAATTAGCACTACGCACTAAATTAGCTATTTTTTCCTCTTGTTTTCCTTGAATAATTGCCGTTAATAATTCATTTTTAAAACCAATACCAATAACATCATCAATAGAGTCTTGAATGACTAAAATTCGACTATGTTCAGAATTAATAATAAGATCCTGACAGTCTTTTAAAATAGAATCTCCCTTAAGATAAGTAATAATAATTCTAGGAGTCATTAAATCTGCCGCCGAAAGATCATTTAAGTGAAAAACACGGGTGATCATTTCTGCTTCATCGGCTTCAATTACTCCCTCATGACTACCAATGTTTGTTAATAATTTTATTTCCATTTCATTAGTAGTTGGTAAAACTTTTCCTTGAGTTAAAGGTTCAGTTACTTTCTCTAGTATCCAGACTAAAGGAGTTAAAATAAAGGTTAAAAATTGGATTGGTAAAGCTAAAATTATGGCAAAATTATCAGCATATCTTTGACCAATTGTTTTCGGTAATATTTCCCCAAAAATAATAATTAAAAAAGTTAATAATGCAGAAAAAATACCTAACAAGTTATTACCTAAAACCTGTGTTGCTAAACTACCAATCAAAATGCTACCAACAATGTTAAAAATGTTATTTAAAATAACCACAGTAGCAATAGGACGATTCATTTTTTTCTTGATTTTTAGTAAAGCTAAAGCACTAGCTTTTTTAGATTGTGCCCATTGTTTAACTTTAATATCAGAAACAGTTAATAATACCGTTTCAGCAAAAGAACAAAAAGCAGAACCCAATAAAACTATCATAACGATCAAGAAAAGGGTTAACATAATGGGGAATATTCAGAATTCGGTATTTTATATAAAATAATAAAAAATTAATAATAAACAATAATTAATAAATATTTTCAGAGAATTAATGGTTATGAAAAAATTATCAATTACTTGTGATCTTGTTAATTGTTAAATGTTAACTAAACTTTGACTTCTAAGGATTTTAAATATTCTGTATTAACTCCAGATTCCCGCACTAAAGCGATTTTTCCAGTACGGGCAATTTCTTTGATGCCAAATTTATTTAACATAGAAATAATTGCAACCATCTTACCCGGATCGCCCACCACTTCTAAAGTTAAACTATCTTCAGACATATCTACTACTCTGGCTCTAAAAATTTGTACAATTTGTAAAACTTCACTTCTAGTTTGAGAATTAGTACTGACTTTGACTAACATTAATTCTCTTTCTACACAGGGAATTTTAGTAATATCGGTAATTTTGATTACGTTTATAAGTTTATGTAATTGCTTAATTAGTTGCTCAATAGTTTCGTCATCATCGGGTACAACCATTGTAATTCTTGAAATACCCGTTTGTTCCGCAGGACCTACAGCTAAACTTTCAATATTAAAACCCCTACGGGCAAACAATCCAGCAATTCTAGTTAAAACTCCAGCTTCATCTTCTACTAATACAGAAATAGTGTGCTTCATTGATATTTAGATTCTCGATTCGTTAACAATAAAATATAAACTAATTTTTTCTACCTGCCAGACCGAAAGTCAAGTTATGGTTAATTGAATCTTCCATTGTATCAAAATCACCATCTCTAAGCTAGAGTAAAAAAATAACACTATAAATGCCTCAGTGAACTATAAAATTTTTTAGTGAGATTAGTGAATAGGAGAGAGGAGTTAGGATATAACTCATATCTTGCACCCCATTGACTGGTTAGCAGGAGTAATGAGTAAGAAGTAATGAGTAAGAAGTAATGAGTAATGAGTAATGAGTAATGAGTAATGAGTAATGAGTAATGAGTAATGAGTAATGAGTTTCAGAATTGATACTAACCGCTATAAAATTGATTACCTCACTTTAGAGTATTAAGTATTTTTGTTTTGGTACAAGATCTCAGTATAAGAGAAATTATTATAAATAAAGTTCTTAATCTTGCCTTGATCAGAAAATTAAGTTTTATTTCAAGTTTCTAAGTAATTCAGGTATGATAAACAAAATGATCTCTTTTATAAAAGAAGAAACCTCGGCTTAAACTATATTTAAACTTCAATTGATAAAATTCAAGAATGGAAGAAAAACTGCCCCAGCATAGAATGCAGATTACTGATGATCTCGATAAATTATTACAAATTTTACCTGTCACTATCCGCCAATCCGTAGAACAACATCCTCAGAAAAGTTCTTTAATTGAGATTGTTTTAGACTTAGGGAGAAAACCTGAAGCGAGATTTTCAGGACATAATTGTTACCTAAGTGATAACTTAATCAGTAGAGAAGATTTAGAATATTGTGTGGCTAGAGTAGGTCATTTTAGTGCCGATAATCGAGCTGGAATTGAATCTACCTTACATCGTATTAGTGCTATTCGTAACCGTCAAGGAAATATTATCGGCTTAACTTGTCGTATCGGTAGAGCGGTTTTTGGTACTATTTTGATGATTCGAGAATTAGTTGAAAGTGGTCAATCTATTTTACTATTAGGTCGCCCCGGAGTAGGTAAAACTACTGCTTTAAGGGAAATTGCTAGGGTTTTAGCGGATGAATTAGAAAAAAGAGTTGTAATTATTGATACTTCTAATGAGATTGCAGGAGATGGTGATGTACCTCATCCCGCCATTGGTAGAGCAAGAAGAATGCAGGTAGCTCATCCTGAATTACAACATCAAGTGATGATTGAAGCCGTAGAAAATCATATGCCTGAAGTGATTATTATTGACGAAATCGGCACAGAATTAGAAGCTCAAGCCGCCCGAACTATTGCGGAAAGAGGTGTACAATTAGTTGGTACTGCCCATGGTAATTACCTCGAAAACTTAATTAAAAATCCCACCCTTTCGGACTTAATCGGCGGTATTCAATCCGTTACTTTAGGAGATGAAGAAGCTCGTCGCAGAGGCTCTCAAAAGACTGTTTTAGAGCGAAAAGCCCCTCCTACTTTTCAAATTGCCGTAGAAATGTGGGAACGTCAAAAATGGGTCATTCATGAAGAAGTCGCTCAAACCGTTGATCATCTTTTACGAGGTAAACAACCAATTCCCCAACTACGTCAAGTTAACGATGAAGGAGAAGTATCCATAACTAGAGATCCTTCCTTAGCACCACAAACTGCTTTAACAACGGTACAAAATTTAGTAGAAATTCCCACCAAGCCTAGCGGTTTAAGAGCTTCAGGTAAAATGATCCCTATTTCTTTAACTCATCAACAGCCAAATCTTGACTTTGAGGAAATGTTAGATCAATCTTGGTATCAGTCAGAGGAAATAACTGAAAAAGTCCGCATTCCAGGACCTAACGGGGAAGATTTCCCTATTTATGTTTATCCTTATGGTATCGGTAGAACCCAGTTAGAGCAAGTAATTGGCGTGTTAAGAATGCCCATTGTTTTAACTAAAGATTTGGATGATGCTGACGCAGTTTTGGCTTTGCGATCGCAAGTTAAACATCACTCAAAATTGATGCAATTAGCAAAAGATCGTCAAGTACCCATACATAGTATCAAATCTAATAGTATTCCACAAATAACTCGCACTTTACGACAGTTAGTCAATATGGACAACCCTGAAACTAACGAAGCTGAAGATTTACGGTTGTTTAGTAAAGCAGGAAATGATGATGAAATCGAGGCTTTAGAAGAAGCAAGATTAGCCGTTGAGCAAATTGTTATACCCCAAGGGCAACCTGTGGAGTTATTACCGAGAAATTCAAAAGTAAGAAAAATGCAACATGAATTAATCGAACATTATCGATTACGTTCAGATAGTTTTGGTGACGAGCCAAATCGCCGTCTGCGCATTTATCCTGCATAAATTAGGAGTTAGGACAGGGAGAGGAGTTATGAATTTACCCTTGTCCTTGATTTCATGGCTTTAATTAACTAACTTTTTTTAATTATTTTTATAGAGTCCATTTGGTATCTTTTTTAGAATGATTATATCGTAATGATTTCAAGAGAAATGCTTTAATATTGTCAAAGCCTTTGATGACTTTAGTTACAGGTATAAATATCAAATGTGTTCTATCGTAGTTTCTGGTGTTCGTGGCAAATGTTTACGAATTGGTTTGGCTACATCCATTATTGCTTATGCCTCCCAAGTTTTCTTTTTCTTTTTCTTCTACTATTTTGTCTCGGGAAATGACAAAAGAGGGTTCTCAGGCAGAAAAATTAATGATAAACAAAAACTATTAACAGCAGAAAAGAATAAAAATATTGGTAATAATTATTAAATTAATAAGTATAAAAATACAGAAGTTTTAGAAACTGATATTTAGTATAATAACTTTAATAAAATGACAGGTTACTTCATTATTGTAATTGTAATCTTGTTCTAATTTAACTTAGATATATTACTATAAATTCTATAATTACTCAACAATATTATGATAGAAACATTTAAAATTTTTCCGTTATGGTTAACTATAATAACAGTGGTTTTCGTTATTTTACCAACTATTTTGTCAGGTTTAACTAGACGTATTTTATATCAACATTTACGAGATTTAGAAAAAAAAACAAGAAGATTAGTTAATGGTGATAATCAAGGAATACAACCTAGATTTATTAACCTGTTACAACAAAAATTTGCTAAGACAAGTCAACAGATAGAAAACGTTAATACCATAGCGTTAATTGATGGAGTTTATCATCAAGAAACTATTAATTTTCTCAACGTTGATATTCGTTGTGAAGAAGCAGAATATATCACTAAAACGATTCCTAATTTACTCTTAGCTTTTGGTTTATTAGGTACGTTTTTAGGCATCACATTAAACTTAAATAGTATCAGTCAAATTATTAATACTGGCGGTACAAATATTATTGATTTAACAAGTCAGTTACAGCAACCTTTGCAAAGTATGGGCATTGCTTTTATTACCAGTTTAATCGGTTTATTATGTTCTTCTATTTTAACGGTAATTAATCTAAAATTTAATATCAATTTAGAGAAAAATTCCTTACTTAATAACTTAGAAGATTATCTGGATAATATTTATAAACCTTTAGTAGAAGGTGATACTAGATTAGATAAAGCCGTTAACAAAATGGTGGATAAACAGACAGAATTTTTAAACACATTTCAGATGGAATTTCTTAAAAAGTTTCATGAAAATATAGGGCAAATTTTTAAAGATACTTTTCAAACTGCAGCGGATAAAATTGCAGATGAAAATGAAAAATCAGTAAGATTAGCAACTCAAATTTATAATGTATTATGGGAAGTTTCTAGTACTTTAAATACTGGGGCAAATACTTTTCAATTATCTATGGATAAATTAGCTAATCAAGTAAAAAATCTTGATAATATTGTAGTTAAATTAGATAAAAATATAAATAATTTTGAGAATAGTTCCCAACTTATTTTAAAAGCATCTAATAAAATAGAAGCTAGTAAGTTTAGCGAAAATTTAGAGAAAATTACCGATAATTTAGCTCAAACCCAAGAAGCATTTACAGCATCAACAAAAGAGTTAACAACGGGAGTTATTACTTTTAATAGTGATAGTAAAAAAGCCACTAATTTAGCATTAAATATTTATCAAGAGTTGAAAAAAGCTAGTGAAAGTTTAGAGGAAAGTTCGGTTTTATTTGCCGATTCAGCTACTACCATTAAGGAAAGTCAATTTAGTGAAAAACTGGTGATGGCGACGAATAATTTAATAACTATTCAGCAACCCTTTTTAGACATGATTAATATTCTTAATCAAGCAATTCAACCTCTCGAAAATAACATTAAAACCTTTGATGCTTCTGTTAATAAAATGGTAGAAGTTACTCCTAATTATGAGCAGTTTAAATACTCCATCGAAACATTAGAAGAAAGTGCTGTTATTTTTGGTCAATCCGCTATGATGATTAAAGACAGTAAATTTGATGAAAATTTGGTTAATACGGCCTCTAATTTAGCTACAATTCAACAACAATTTTTACAAATAGTTAATAGTTTAAGTGACGTAATTAAACCCATTGAAAATAATCTTAAAACCTTAGATTTATCTATTGATAAAATGGTGAAAGTTACTCCCGATTATCAACAGTTTAAAAGCGCAATTGAACTCTTAGATAAAAGTGCTAATATTTTTATAAACTCCGCAATAGCGATTAAGGAAACAAAATTTAATGAAGGTTTAGCCCAAACAACGACAAATTTAGCAAAAATTCAACAATTATTTTTACAAACAATTAAAAGTTTAAATGAAGTAGTAAAACCTATTAATACTAATGTGCAAATGTTAGACATTTCTACCAATAAAATGACACAGTTAGCCCAAAATGTTAATCACATTGAATCTAATATTAACACCATTAACCATCGATATTTAGAAATGACAAATACCAGTCGGGAAATTCTGTTAAAACTAGGAGAAAATACCGTTAAAAATAATGAACGATATTCAGAAATGACTAATATCAGTCGAGATATTTTGTTAAAACTGGGAGAAAATACTGTAAAAAATATGGGCAATTATTCAGAATTATTCAAGAATTTTGAGAAAATTAATAAAGAATTAGAAGAAAGATTAAAACTATTAGAGAAAAATGAAAAATTTATGTTATTGCTGATGAAAAAACTATTTGAAAATTCTTATAATCGAAACAAGTCATCTAGCGGAAAAAAATCTGGTTGGGAATGGGATAAATCTTCAGAAAGAAATCCATCGTCTCAAAAAGAAGAATGGGAAAAATTTTGGAATGAGGATTGGCAGAAAATGTGGGATGAAGATTGGCAGAATTTATGGAATAAAAATAAGTAGTAATTCTTTTCGTAGGTTGGGTAAAACTAAGTAAAACCCAATACAGAGTTTATTGTTTTCGTTGGGTCTCATCTACTGACATAAATAATTAGTAAGCATCTTTTCTTTGAGATATGGTTAAAATATTAACTTCTTTATTAGCGTCATCTATTTCATAAAAAATTCGATATTTACCAATACGATAACGCCATGTAGGAGGAAAATAGTTTTTTAGTTTTTTGATGTTAACCCCTAAATGTGGTTCAAATTTTAATTGAGGAATTACATATTCTGTCATCTTTTTCTCAATTAATTCTCTATCTTTTTGATTTATTTTTATTATTTGTTTATCATATTCTTCCGCAATAAATACTTGATATTTAGTCAACTATACGTCTCCTATTATTCTTAATATCATTTCTGGCGTTATTAAGAGAATCATTTAATTCCTGATTAGAATTAATTTCTATCATTTCAAATTCATCCACATAACTTATTTCTTCTATGTATCTGGTTGTTGCTGTTTCCATAAAGTTAGAAATCTCCCGATTATCCATTAAAGCAAATTTCTGAAAAAGTTCGTATTTATTATCGTCTAGACAAATAGTTATGATTTTTGACATCTCAGTATAATGGTAGTTTGATTTTATTTTAAGGGAAATCACTAACTCAAGCTACAATAACTAAAATCCTATCATAAAGCAATGAGAACTCGATCGAACCGTAGAAATACCAGTGATAATCAAGATTTAGATGTCTTTCCTTCCTTCACCGATTTGATGTCAAATGCTTTTATGATTATGAGTTTTTTATTATTATTAGCTTTGTTTCAATCTTTAGAATTAAATCGTAGATTACAGTCAGCTACTCCCATTGTTATTGATGAAAAATCAGGGAATTTTAAATTTCAATCTGGAAGTGCGCAGTTAAATTCCGATTTTCAAAAGTATCTAAATAATAGTATTATTCCTCAAATAAAAACAATTGTTAAAGACAGAAATATAGACTTTATCCAAGTAATTGGACATACTGATGGACAAGTGTTAGGGTTAAGTGGTAACTTAGATCAAAACTTAGAAAAAGTAGCTAAAAATCAACTTAAAGTAACTCAATTAAAAGCTGGTTCAAATGCAGATTTAGCTTTAATGAGAGCCTTAGCAGTGGTGCAAGAATTACAATCAAATCCCGACTTAAAAAACGTCAAATTTAGGGCTTATTCTGCTGCTCAATTATACCTACCATCAGGACAATTAGCCCCCTTAAATCGTCAAGCTGACGAAACAAGAAGACGTATTGAAATTCGCTTTATTCCTCCAGCACAAAATCAATAAAAATCTAATTTATATGATAATCATACTAAAAGCCATCTATCGGACTCGAACCGATGACCTACTGATTACAAATCAGTTGCTCTACCAACTGAGCTAAGATGGCGTGAATTTAAACAGTGTTTTTAGATATTGTTTTATCTTTTTATTTACTGCAAAGACTATTATAACTGATTTTGTCAGGAATTTGTCAAGGGAAATGAAAATTCTTTTCTTAATAAATTTATTATGAGCCAATTTTAAAAGTGTCTGATGACTCAACCCAAGAAAAAGTCCGTAAAAGTATAATTATAAAATCAAGTTTATTATCTTCATAAAATTATGGGAAAAGAGCATTTTAATCAAAGTCATAGTAATGCTTGGGTTATTCAAACATGGTTATCTTTTATTATCTCCATCAGTGCCACTTCTTTGGGAATAATTTATTTACCAGTGGATATTTGGATTAAAGGTTATATGGGTATGGGATTAATTTTTTCTGTGGGCTCAACGGTTAGTTTAACAAAAACTCAGAGAGATATTCATGAATCGAGTAGAATGATTGCCAAAATAGAAGAGGCTAAGGTAGAGAGAATTTTAGCAGAACATAACCAAATTAATTAATAATTGTTAATTAGTTATCAAAATTTTGTTTTTCTAATTCAATTTCTGGGTTATTTTCTAAGGCAGGATAAGTTATTAAAGTTTGTTGTAAACCAAATAGGGATTTTAGTTTTAACCATGCCCAATTTTGCCACCAACCTACGATACCATTAGGTAAAATTGTTACGACAATTAAGAATAACGCACCTTGAAAAAATAGCCAAATTTCGGGGAATTGTTCACTTAAAAAACTTTGTCCTAATCTTACTAATAATGTGCCAATAATTGCACCTAACAATGTACCTCTACCGCCTACGGCTACCCAAATAACCATTTCGATAGAAAAAGCTACTTCCATAATACTAGGGGTAATAATGGCTGTTTGTACTGAATATAAAGCTCCTGCAATTCCTGCGATCGCACCAGAGATACTAAATACTAAAACTTTAAACCAAGTTGGATCATAACCTGAAAATCGAACTCTATTTTCATCATCTCGAATGGCTATTAATAACCTTCCAAATCTACCGCTAGTAAGCCAACGACAAAGGAGATAGGTTAAGACTAAGAATACAATAGTACATTGATAGAAAACTAATTGACCTTTTGCTGAACTTGTGACAATACCGAAAATTGCTTCAGTATCAAATTTTAAACCATTAGTACCATTAATTAATTTTTGTTGCCCATTGAAAAAGTTAAAAAAGACAATTAATGCGGCTTGAGTCAAAATCGAAAAATACACACCTTTGATGCGATTACGAAAAACTAAATAACCTAATAAACCAGCCACAATAGCAGGAATCAGAAAAATAGCGATAACAGTGAAGGGAAAAGAATGAAAAGGTTTCCAAAATAAGGGTAATTCAGTCACACCATAAAGAGTGAAAAAATCTGGTAATTGCCCTTGTGGTATTTGTAGTTTTAAGTGCATGGCAAAAGCATAACCTCCTAAAGCGAAGAAAATTCCATGACCTAAACTTAATAATCCAGTATAACCCCAAATTAAATCAATACCTAATGCCACCATGGCTAAAGCTAAAAATCTACCAAATAACTGTAATCGAAATGGACTAATAACAAAGGGTAAAATTATGGAAAAAAGGATTATTACGGCGATAATAGAACCAATTTCGATCCATAATCTTTGTTTTTTATCTTGCCGTGATTGAGAAAGGGTGCTATTTACCATCTTGTTTTAGTTGTTAATGAGTAAAATTCGCAATTTGACTTCTACTTATTATCGAAACAATAGTTTTCATTTTTAGTAAGTATTGATACATTTTTTTTGAAATAAACCTGAAAGAAAAATTTTCTCCCTCTAAATTATTATGACAATGACGGCAATTTGGCTATGATAAGTAATTGATTTTTAGTGTTGAGAGGTTTTAATGGTTGAATATTTAGTGTTTTTGACAATTTCAGCTAGTCTTTATGCTTTATTCGCTTTAGGCTTAAATTTACAATGGGGATTTACAGGATTAATTAATTTTGGTCATGTAGCCTTTATGACTATCGGAGCTTATACAACTGTTTTATTAACAGAAAAAGGAATCCCTTTATTTTTAGCCATGATTATTGGCGGTTTTAGTGCGGCATTTTTAGGTTTATTAATTGGATTAACTTCTTTAAAATTACGAGAAGATTATTTAGCTATCGTCACCATCGGATTTTCTGAATTAATACGTTTGATCGTACAAAATGAACAATGGTTAACCAAAGGAAATTTTGGCATACAAGGTTATCAGTTACCTTTTGGTAATTTTCAACCTAATCCCCTAGGTAAAATGATGATGATTTTTCTATTAACTTTATTAGGGATTTTTGTTGTTTGGCAATTGGGGCGAAATCTTAAACAACAATTACGATTACAAAAACAAATTACTGGAAAAAGTTATCAACCTTCTAGCATTTTAAATATTTATATTTCTACAAGTTTTGCTTTAATTTTAATTTTATTAGTATATATTAATGGAGTTATTTCTTTATCTAATTATACTTATAAAGCTGGTTTAATGTTATTAATTTTATTTGCCTTAGCTATCGTTTATTACGGTTTAGATTTAATTATTCATTCTCCTTGGGGGAGAGTATTAAAATCCATTAGAGAGGATGAAGAAATCCCTAAAGCCTTAGGTAAAAATGTTTTTTGGTATAAGTTACAATCTTTTATGTTAGGGGGTGCGATCGCAGGTATTGCAGGAGCATTTTATACTTGGCAATTAACAACAATTTATCCCACCAGTTTTGAACCTTTATTAACTTTTAATGCTTGGATTATAGTAGTTTTAGGCGGTTCTGGAAATAATGCTGGAGTAATATTAGGAGCAATTATATTTTGGGGTTATGACTCTTTAACAAGATTTATTTTTAGTAATTCAGAATTAATAAATGATTCTCAATTAGGGGCATTAAGAATAATGATTATTGGTTTAATTTTAATGATTTTAATGATTTCACGCCCTCAAGGTATTTTAGGGAAAAAAGAAGAACTTTCTTTAAATAATTAACAACTTTACTTATTACTTAATACAATGAATATCCCTAACTCAATAACTATTTCAAGAATTTTTTTAGTAATTCCAATTATATATTTATTATATCAACCAGAAAAATATTATCAGTGGGTAGCTTTTGGGATTTTTCTCCTAGCAGCAGCTACAGATTGGTTAGACGGTTATTTAGCTAGAAAATTAAATCAAATTACTGAATTAGGGAAATTTTTAGATCCTTTAACGGATAAAATTTTAGTAATTGCACCTTTTTTAGTATTAATTGAACGTCAACAAATACCAGCCTGGGCAGTATTAATTATTATTGTTAGAGAAATCGTAATTTCAGGGTGGAGAGTGAATCCGAGCTTAGTAAAACAAGATAATATTAGCGGTGCAAATATGTGGGGAAAATTAAAAACAGTTATGCAAATTATAGCCATTAGTTTTTTAATTATGCCTTTATCTGGTTTGTGGCAATCCATCGGATTAATTTTTTTCTGGTTAGCATTAATCTTAACAATTATTTCTGGAGTAATTTATCTTATTCCAAATTCTACATCTTCAATTTTAGAAACAGAAAAATAGAAAAAAAGGAAAAGTAAACATACAATAGAGATCTTCAATAATTTTAAAAATTATGGATTCTGATTAAGAATGTCTGAATTTAAGTTATATTTTCCCTGATTCTTCCCTAACAATTATAATTTATGGAAAAGTCTAATAAATTTTGCTTACTAACTTTTTACGAAGAGTTAATTAAGTTAAAATTTCTGTTTAAAGTGTTATTTTTAAAATCAGTAATTATAATTATCAAAAATTAAATATATAAATTAAGGAGTAAAAAAAATGGGTTTATTTGATCGGTTTTCTGAATCTCAAGATATGGGTATAGATTTAGGTACAGCTAATACCTTGATTTATATTCCGGGTAAAGATATTGTTTTAGATGAGCCTTCAGTGATTGCCATTGATGATGATAAGAATGAAGCCTTAGCCGTCGGTAAAGAAGCACAAAAAATGTTAGGACGTACTCCTAAAAATGTCAGAACAATACGCCCCTTAAAAGACGGAGTGATAACCGATGTAAAAGAAACGGAAATGATGCTTCGGGAATTTATTAAAAAAGCAAGAGGAAATAATAACCTAACTCGCTCTCGCATTATTATAGGTGTACCTAGTGGGATTACTTCCGTGGAAAGAAAAGCCGTAGAAGAAGCTATGGAAACATCAGGGGCAATAGATAATATAGAATTTATTGATGAGCCTTTAGCCGCAGCCATTGGTGCAGGATTGCCCGTTGATGAGCCTGTAGGTAACATGATTGTTGATATAGGAGGGGGGACAACGGAAGTTGCTGTGTTAAGTCTTCAAGGTATTGTTTTAAGCGATTCGGTGAGAATAGCGGGGGATGAAGTCAGTGATGCGATTAAACGTTACTTAAAACGAACTTATAATCTGATTGTAGGAGAGAGAACAGCAGAAGATGTTAAAATGAAAATTGGTTCGGCTTATCCTACAGATGGTGATCAAGAAGTCATGGAAATTAGAGGTTTAAATATTGTTTCTGGTTTACCCAAAACTATTAGTATCACTGTAGAAGAAATCAGGGATTGTATCGCCGATACAGTAGAATCCATTGTTGATGCTATAAAAAAAATTCTCGAACAAACTCCTCCCGAATTAGCAGGAGATATTATTGATAGAGGAATTACACTAGCAGGAGGCGGTGCATTACTGAAAGGTTTAGATAGTTTAATTGCTAACGAAACAGGAATTATTACTCACATTGCACCTAATCCCCTTAAATGTGTTGTCTATGGTACGGGTAAAGTATTAGAAGAGTATGAACGTTTGGGTAGAGCGAGTCGTCGAAAAAGATAAGAGACAGGAGATAAAAGGAAACGGGGAGTTAGGAATTAGTAATGTACCCCTTTGCCCTTTGCCCTTTGCCCTTTGCCCTTTTAACTTCGCTTTACCTTAACGAGTCAATGGGGTGAAAAACTGATGATTAACTATCTTGTAATGTGAGATAAAAATAGTTATGATCAAAGAGTTGTTGAGATGATCAAAAGATTAAGACTGTGACGGTAAAACCAGATTGGCTAAGGGTAAAAGCACCACAAATTCAAAGAGTTGGCAGTGTTAAGGATATTTTGCGAGATTTGAATTTAAATACTGTTTGTGAGGAAGCATCATGCCCTAATATTGGGGAATGTTTTAATGCTGGTACTGCTACATTTCTGATTATGGGGCCAGCTTGTACTCGTGCTTGTCCTTATTGTGACATCGATTTTGATAAAACTCCTAAAGAACTTGATGCTACAGAACCCTTACGATTAGCTGAAGCGGTACAAAGGCTTAATCTTAATCATGTGGTCATTACATCCGTAAACCGTGATGACTTACCAGACGGCGGTGCTAGTCAATTTGTGGCTTGTATTACAGAAACTAGAAAATTATCCCCAAAAACTACTATTGAGGTATTAATCCCTGATTTATGCGGTAATTGGAACGCTTTAGAAACCATCTTACAGGCTCAACCAGAGGTATTAAATCATAATACAGAAACCATCGCTAGATTATATCGTAAAGTGCGCCCTCAAGGGGAATATCTGCGATCGCTTGAACTATTAAAGAAAACTAGAGAATTATCACCCCTTACCTATACCAAATCAGGAATAATGGTAGGTTTAGGAGAAACAGACGCAGAAGTAAAACAGGTAATGGAAGATTTACGAGGAGTTGATTGTGATATTCTCACCATTGGGCAATATTTACAACCATCACAACATCACTTAGGAGTTAAAGAATTTATCACCCCAACGCAATTCAATTCATGGCGTGAATTTGGGCAAAAATTGGGCTTTTTACAAGTAGTTTCTTCTCCTCTAACTCGTAGTTCTTATCATGCGGGGGAAGTCCAAAAACTGATGAAACTTTATCCTCGATATTAGAGATATTTTGATTTACTTTTAACTGGTAATGTTAATATATTCTTTGATTCCCAAGAAAATAAGGTTAGTATCAACTTTTATTTGCTTATTAATGTCAGGGAAAATTTCTTCTAAATATTGATTTAATAATAGAGCATCACCGCCAGTTAAAATTACTTGACTTTGAGGATATTTTTGTAACCAATCTTCGCTAAAATCTCTAAGACTAGCAATAACTGTATAAATGATACCACTTTGAATAGCTGAAGAAGTATTTTTCGCCCAACGGGGGGTGATTTCGCTAATCATCTCTATTTCTGGTAAGGCGGCGGTATTGAAAAACAGAGTTTGTAACTGTAACCTTACTCCGGGTAAAATTGCACCACCGATTAATTTTTTATTCTCATCTGCACCAGTAAAAGTCAAAGCGGTGCCACTATCAATTACAAGACAAGGAAAACCATAGTTACATCCTGCTCCCCATAATGCTAAAATGCGATCAACTCCCATAGTCGGATAAATATCTTGTAAAGGAATAGTTTTACCATTGATAATGGTAGTTTGAGGCAGAGAAAGATAGATTTTTGTAGCTGAAGGTACAACAGAAGCGATATATAAAGGAATTTGTGCTTTTAAGTGAGAATAAAGGGTTTTATCTAAAATATGGGATAATTCAGCTAAGGATTCAGCTTGAGAGGTATTCCATGTTTGCTGTATTTTTTCTCCATCACAATAACACCAATGGAGTCGAGAATTACCGATAATTAAACCAAGCCAAGATTGCATATACAATATTTAACCTCTTGCATAAAGTTTAGGATGTATTGATTATTTTCTTTGTGCTTTTTGTGGATTCCAAGATATTTATTTAACTTTAATTAAGTAATCCCATTTTTTCTTAATTTTATTATCTAATACCGAAAATTATTCCTAATAATAATATAAAGCCAATCCAGACATTTTGACTGAATATTTGCCCATAATTGACTGATTCTTGATTTGATTTTTGTAATGCCAAATATTGAGCTACCCACATAATCACAGCGATCGCCCATGTAACCCCAAAAAAGAGGTTAAAGTTGTTAAAAGAGCCAAGATAAGCGAATAAACCAGCAGTGAGAGCAAAAAATAAACCTACTGCATCCTCGACAAAATCCCCGAAAAAGATGGCACTAGAATTAATCCCCATTTTGAGATCATCGGGTTTATCTGCCATAGCATAAATAGTATCAAAACCCATGGTCCAAGTTATTGTCGCCCCCCACAATACCCATGTATTAAAAGTGAGATTACCTGTAACGGCACTCCAACTGATTAACACCGCAAAACCCCAAGCGATGGATAAAACTAATTGAGGGATAGGAAAGACTCGTTTAGCTAAGGGATAACAAATAATTACAGGCACAGAAGCCACACATAACCAAAAACTGAGGGAATTAAGATAAAATGCCAATCCTGCGGCACAAGTTAAACTGATAATAAAAACAATAATACCTACTTTTACGGATAAAGCACGGGATGCCAGGGGGCGTTTTTTTGTCCTCTCTACCTGATTATCTATGTTACGATCCCATAAATCATTAATAACACATCCTGCGGCACTGGTGGCTAAACTACCTAAAATAATAATGCCTACCAACACAAGGGGAGGTTTTCCCATACTAGCGAAAAACACCGCCCATAATGCTGGAATCATGAGGATTAATCTTCCTGCTGGTTTATCCCAACGAAGAAGTTTAATAATACTTTGGAATAAAGAAGGTGAATTAACTTCAGAAGAAGAAATCATAACTATAGTAATAATATTAATAAGCATTGACACTCACACCATCAAATCAAAGATTATGATGGGTGATTCTTGTTTCTTATCCTCTTAACTAGATTTCAAGATTACTCTCAAAATCCCCGTCA
>JAACUG010000014.1 GCA_009993045.1 Cyanobacteria bacterium CG_2015-22_32_23 | reverse complement strand
AGTGACCGTTCGACTTGCATGTGTTAGGCATACCGCCAGCGTTCATCCTGAGCCAGGATCAAACTCTCCATTGTAGATTCCTTTTCGTCTTCCAACTACTTCGTCTTCTCAACGAGCTTTTTGATTGCTCTTTTTTTTAGTAATTTAATACTTGTTTTGTTAATTTAAAGTTCTTTAACAAGGGTGTATGTTATATTTGAAAATGGCTTTCAAACTATTAAATTGTCGAGGTTCGTGGTGTCAGAGTGAGGCGTTTGCTCTCAATCGCACATTTACTAATATAACTAATCTTTTTCTTTTTGGCAACTTTTTCTTTAAATCTTTTTTCTCCTTTTAAATTTTAATGGCTATACTTGTTTCTGTGTAAGGCTTTTAAGATTTTTCTTTTTTTTGATTTTTTTTATCGAATACCTCATTCAAGGAAAAATAAGAGATAACTTTAATTTACCTCCCACCAACCAAAGGTAGGTCCGATAAATCTAATGGTTATCCACCCAAAAGCTAATAAGGCAATGCCAATCCATGCACCACGAGTTGTTAGATTATAAGCATCTTCGGCTTGAGTTTTGGTTAAAGGTAGCCATGAGATGAAACGTTCTTCTTTACCGTAATCTTCACCTAAAACTCTTTTTCTTCTTTTCGATTCACCCATAGTTTTGTTAAATTATAATAAATTTTTATCAATGATTAGTTGCTTAATATCCAGTTTACTAGAGTTCTTACAGCAAAACCAGTACCTCCTTCATTGTCGATAGCCGTTGGTTTTTCTGCCCAAACTGGGCCTGCAATATCTAAATGTGCCCAAGGAGTATTTTTCACAAATTGTTGTAAGAATAAAGCTGCAGTAATTGAGCCTCCTGCACGACTACCAGTATTCTTCATGTCTGCGATGGGTGATTTTAATTGATCAAAATATTTATCTTCTAAAGGCATTTGCCAAAATTTTTCTCCAGCAATTTGAGCAGATGTGGTTAGTTGTGTTGCTAGTGGAGTATTTGTGGTCCATAAACCTGCAATATCGTTACCTAAAGCGACAATACAAGCACCTGTTAAAGTAGCTAAATCTACCATGGCATCAACCCCTAATTTATCGCTATAAACTAGGGCATCAGCCAAGGTTAAACGACCTTCTGCATCAGTGTTATTAATTTCGATGGTTTTGCCATTGGAGGCTGTTAAAATGTCACCAGGGTGCATTGCTTTGCCGCTAATCATATTTTCAGTAACGGCGCTAATAAAATGCACTTCTACGTTAGGTTTCAACTGTGCTATCGCTTTAGCAGCTCCAAAAGTAGCGGCAGCCCCACCCATATCCATTTTCATAGTTTCAATGCCACTACCACTAATTTTAAGGTTTAAACCACCAGAATCAAAGGTTAAGCCTTTACCGATAATGGCTAATTTACGTTTTGCGATGCCTTCTGGTTTATAAATAAGATGAATAAATTTAGGAGGTAAATCAGAAGCTAATGCTACTCCTAAAAATGCCCCCATACCTAGTTTTTCGCAGTCAGCTTGTTCTAAAATAGTTAATTCTAATCCATATTCAGTGGCGATTTTTTCTACGGTTTTTGCCATGGTGATAGGATTGATTTCGTTAGCTGGTGCGTTAACTAACTCTCTTGCTAAAATGACTCCCGATGTGATTTTTTCAGCAGTCTCAATCGCAGTATTTGAAGCTGGTAAATCTAATAATTCGATACTGTCTAAGGTAATTTTTGAAGTTTTTTGCTCAGATTTGAAGCGTTTATCTTCATGTAAAGCTAAAATAATTCCTTCACTGATAACTTGAGCAAGTATATCATCTTCATAGTTATTATGATTTATAGCGATGGCTAAAGTTTTTATATTATTTTGTTTTGCTATTCTGGCAATATTACCTCCTGCTTGACGAAAAGAATCAAGAGTGAGATCTTCTTCTTTACCTAAACCAACTAAAATAATTTTACGAAGACTATTTTTACCACCAACTCTTGTAATGATAGTTTCTCCAGATTTTCCAGTAAATTCAGTTTCAGTAATTAATTCAGTAATAGTATTATCTAAATTTTGATCTAATTGTGTTAATTCTGGATTAAGTTCTACTTTATCAGTAAAAAAACTTAAAGCTAAAGCATCACCACTCCAAGATAATTTAGAATCATGGCTAATTTTAATTTTCATAGTTGATTTAAGCTAATTGAGGTTTATAGTTATTGATTTTACTAATTTAGCTGAGATGTTGTATCTATGCAAAAAACTTTAGTAGAAAATGAAATGAATTGACATTCTAGTTAGGTGGAGAGTTTAACCTAGAGTTAGTCAATAAATTATCTTTAAAAATCCATGAAAACTAGCTATTTAGAAAAACAAACTTTTCAGTTGGAAGGTATGGGGTGCGTTACCTGTGCAAAAACCATTGAAACTGCTATAAATAAGGTTTTCGGTGTAGAAAAATCTATCGTTAATTATGCTCTATCAGAAGCCATTGTTACTTATAATCCACAAAAAACTGATTCAACGATAATTCAAGAAGCAGTAAAAAAAGCAGGTTATAAGGCGTATATTTCAGAAAATAGTAATAAAGACGAGGAAAAAGAAAAAAATATTAATCAAGAAAGAAAATTAGTCTATAAATTTAAAATTGCGGCGATAATTAGCAGTTTTTTAGTCATAACTTCTTTACCAATGATGACAGGTTTAAGTCTTCCTTTTATTCCTCATTGGTTACATAACCCTTGGTTACAGCTAATTTTAACGACTCCTGTTTTATTTTGGTGTGGAAAATCTTTTTTTATCGGTGCAATTTCTGCCTTAAAACATCGTACCAGTAATATGAATACTTTGGTTTCTTTAGGTACTGGTGCTGCTTATTTTTACTCCATGGCAGTTACTTTGTTTCCTACTTTCTTCGAGAATCATGGTTTAAAAGCAGATGTTTATTATGAATCGGCGGCAGTGATTATTACTCTTATTCTATTAGGAAAATTACTCGAACATCGGGCAAAAAGTCAAACTTCGGAAGGAATTAAAAAGTTATTACAGTTAGAAGCAAAAACCGCTAGGGTTATCCGTGAAGATTTTGAGCAAGAAATACCGATTGTAGAAGTTAAAATTGGTGATTTAATTATAGTTCGTCCGGGAGAAAAAATCCCTGTTGACGGCAAAATTGTTAATGGTGAATCTTCCATCGATGAAAGCATGGTAACGGGAGAATCTGTAACGGTTAAAAAAACTATCCATGATGATGTTATCGGTGCAACAATTAATCAAACGGGTAGTTTTATTTTTCAAGCCACAAAAATTGGTAAAGATACTTTTTTGGCACAAATTGTAGAATTAGTTAAACAAGCACAAAATAGTAAAGCACCTATTCAAAAATTAGCAGATGAAATTACAGCGTATTTTGTACCTATAGTTATTATAATCGCTGTTATTACTTTTTTTTCATGGTGGTTTTTTGCTCATAATTTGACTTTTGCTTTAATCGCTTCTATCAATGTCTTAATTATCGCTTGTCCTTGTGCTTTAGGTTTAGCCACTCCTACTTCTATCATGGTAGCCACTGGTTTAGGTGCAAATCATGGTATCTTAATCAAAGATGCAGGTAGTTTGGAATTGGCACACAAAATTAAAACTATTGTCTTAGATAAAACAGGCACTTTAACCGTTGGAAAGCCTGTGGTAACTGATTTTATCACCGTTAACGGCACGGAATCGGAAAAAGATATTTTAACCCTTGTGGCTATTTTAGAGCATAATTCGGAACATTCCATCGCCAAAGCCATTGTCGAATATGCCAAAAAACAAGAAATTAACTTTAATTCTCCCCAAAATTGGGAGGTTAATGAGGCAAAATCCCTATTTCCAATTTCCCAGTTTAAGGAGGCAAAAATTAAAAATTTTGAAGCAATTTCAGGCTGTGGCGTACAAGGAATTGTTGGCGATCGCAAAATACAAATAGGGACAAAAATATGGTTTCAGAATTTAGGTATTAATACGGCTAAATTAGAGAGTTTATGCAATAATGAAGTTTTTGAAAAAACTAATGCTTGGATAGCCATAAATGGTGAAATTGAGGGTTTAATCGCTCTTTCTGATACTCTGAAAGATTCTTCTAAATCAGTAATCCAAAAATTGCAACAACAAGGTTTAGAAGTCATCATGTTAACGGGGGATAATCAACAAACAGCACAGAAAATCGCTTCTGCAGTGGGTATTAGACACTTTTTTGCCCAAGTACTTCCTTCGGAAAAAATAGCAAAAATTAAAGAAATTCAGCAAAATACAGGAAAATTAGTCGCTATGGTAGGCGATGGTATTAATGATGCACCCGCCCTTGCCCAAGCTGACGTTGGCTTTGCTATTGGTACGGGTACAGATGTGGCGATCGCATCTAGTGATATAACGCTAATATCAGGAGATTTACAGGGTATTATAGCAGCGATAAAATTAAGTAAAGAAACCATGAAAAATATTAAACAAAATCTATTTTTTGCTTATGTATATAACGTAATTGGAATACCAATTGCCACAGGTATTTTATATCCCTTTTTCGGATTGTTATTAAACCCCATAATTGCTGGAGGTGCTATGGCTTTTAGCTCAGTATCAGTGGTAACAAATGCTTTACAACTAAAGAAAATTAAGTTATAACTACAATCTATTAATCAACTTTTCGTGATTATTTAAAATTAATTAATACAGTTTTAGTGTTAAGCTGGTTTGCGTTTAAAGGCTAAAGGTAACAGTAGATTTCTTGCAGAAGTGGAGTAATGAGTAATGAGTAATGAGTAATGAGTAATGAGTAATGAGTAATGAGTAATGAGTAATGAGTAATGAGTAATAAGTTAAAAAATTAATGTTTTCCATCCTAAAATAGATTTTACCTTTGATTTTGCAAGAGGTCTAGTTAAGAATTTAGTTTCATTTTTTTATTATGAGAAGAAAATATGAGTTAAATGCGTCTTAGCTTATTATTAAGATGGTGTGATCAATTAGTAATAGTGTAGTTAACATGACTATTCTTGATATTCGTAACTTACAAGTGGTATTTCTCAACGATGAAAATCAACCTACCATTGCCGTAGATAAAATTAATATTGCACTACAAAAAGGCGAAATATTAGGTATTGTGGGAGAATCTGGTTCAGGAAAATCCGTTACATCCTTAGCTATAATGGGCTTATTACCATCTTCAGGGAAAATTACTGGTGGTGAAATTTATTTTCAAGATAACCCGTCTTCAACCCCTCTCAATTTAGTTTCTCTTTCCTGCGATGAAAAAAGACAATATCGTGGGGGGAAAATTGCAATGATATTTCAAGAACCGATGAGCTCTCTTAATCCTGTTTATAATATCGGTTTTCAAATTATAGAAGCTATCCGTTTACACCAAAATATCTCTGAATTAGAAGCAAAAAGACAAGCTATTAATTTATTACAAGAAGTTAAATTATTACCTAATGATGCTCAATTAACGGAAGAATTTTTACAACAAAACGCCACTTCAAACCCCAAAGAAATTCAATCCTATCTTAATCAACGGAAAAGGGCAATTTTAAAACGTTTTCCCCAAGAAATGAGTGGAGGGCAATTACAAAGAGTCATGATTGCTATGGCTATTTCTTGTCAACCTAGTATATTAATAGCAGACGAACCAACTACAGCGTTAGATGTAACAATACAAGCTACGATTTTGGAATTATTAAAAGAATTATGTCGTAGTCGAGAAATGTCCCTGATTTTTATTACCCATGATTTAGCCGTAGTAGCCAATATCGCCGACAGTTTAACGGTAATGTATCAAGGGAAAATTGTTGAATATGGCAAAACTCTTGATATTCTTTTTAATGCTCAACAACCTTACACTAAAGGTTTACTAGCCTGTCGCCCAAGGTTAGAAGAAACTCGCACTTATTTGCCTATTGTTGCTGATTTTATGGGGAATAATTCCGCAACGACTCCTCCCTCATTTTCCCAAAATATCAGAGAAATTAAGCTCAATCAAGCCCTTCTGACGGTGGAAAATTTAAAGGTTGGCTTTCCCAAAAAAAGCTCATTACCTTGGCAAAAAGAATATTTTTGGGCAGTAAATGATGTTAGTTTTCAAGTATTTTCAGGGGAAACTTTAGGATTAGTGGGAGAATCGGGTTGCGGTAAATCAACTTTAGCTCGAACAATTTTAAGATTAATTCCCACAAAAGAAGGTAAAATCCAGTTTTTAGGACAAAATTTAACCCAATTACCGCCAAAAAGCTCTCGTTTAAGGCAATTACGCCGAGAAATGCAAATTGTCTTTCAAAATCCTTATAATTCTCTTAATCCTCGTATTAATATTGGTAATACCATTCTTGAACCTTTGGTAATTCATGGTATGGGTGGTAATAACCATAAACGTAAAGAAAGAGTAACATATCTTCTTGATAGGGTTGGTTTAAATCCTCATTGGTTTAATCGTTATCCCCATGAGTTATCGGGTGGGCAACGGCAAAGAGTATGTATTGCTAGGGCTTTAGCTTTAAATCCTCAATTAATTATCTGTGATGAATCCGTATCTGCCTTAGATGTTTCTA
Organism: Cyanobacteria bacterium CG_2015-22_32_23; assembly: GCA_009993045.1. GTDB lineage: Bacteria > Cyanobacteriota > Cyanobacteriia > Cyanobacteriales > Cyanobacteriaceae > Geminocystis. The sequence goes on along the minus strand of JAACUG010000014.1, from coordinate 5,291 downwards.
TTCAAGCACAAGTTTTAAATTTACTTAAAGAGTTACAATCAGAGTTTGGCTTGACTTATATTTTTATTTCCCATGACTTAAGTGTCATTAAATTTATGAGCGATCGCATTATGGTGATGAATAAAGGTAAAATTGAAGAAATATCTACGGCAACGCAAATCATTGAAAACCCTCAACGAGAATATACCAGAAAACTAATCGATTCTATTCCCAAATTTCCCACTAAATAAACAATGTCTTCTTAATTGTTAATTTGCGTTTTAATTGACTACAATAAAATAATCGCTTAATCTTGCTAGGCTATCCGTTAATCAGAAATGCTCAAGATAAGTTGACATAGGTAAATATAGAGATAACTTGACTCACCCACCTTTATGATTCAGTCACCCCCAAAACTTTCTATCAAGAAAAATCCTCTGTTTAAATCAGCATTAACCGCTTTAGCAACAAGTGGTTTACTGACTTTTTTTAGCCCTCCCACTGTTCAAGCTGAAATGACTGATAGCCCAAAAATGGTGGTAGATGAAGTTTGGCAAATAGTCAATAATGAATTTGTTGATCGCAATTTTAATCAAGTTAACTGGCAAAATAAAAGAGAAGAACTTTTAAAAGCAAATTACTCTAGTAAAAAACAGGCTTATCGTGCTATTAATCAAGCATTAAAACAGTTAAATGATCCTTATACTCGTTTTCTTCCTCCCGAACAATTTGAAGTTCTTACGGGTCAAACATCAGGGGAAGTATCAGGGGTAGGTATTCGTATCGCTATTGATCCTCGTACTCAAGATTTATATATTATCGATGTAATTAAAAAATCCCCTGCCGTAGAAGCTGGTTTAAAAAGAGGCGATCGCATTGTCAGAATTGACGGTAAACCCACAGCCTTAATGAATTTAGAACAAGCATCCGAAGCATTAAAAGGAGAATTAAAATCTGTAGTAAGGATTGAAATTTCAAGAGAAAGAAAACCAGCATTTGAGGTAAAAGTAACTCGTAGTCAAATTGAAGTTCCCTCAGTAGATTTTAGTCTGAAAAAAGAAGGAGAATTAAACGTTGGTTACATCAAATTAGATGAATTTAGTTCTTTAGCCGCACAACAAATGAAAGAAGCTATCGACGAACTGAAAGAAAAAAAAGCCTCTGCCTTTGTTTTAGATTTGAGAGGTAATCCGGGAGGGTTATTATTCGCTAGTGTTGATATTGCTAGAATGTGGATGGCAGAAGGTGAAATTGTAGATGTAGTAGATCGTCGTGGTGGCCATCGTCGTTTTCAAGCTAATAATTCCGCTATTACAGATTTACCTTTAGTGGTTTTAGTGAACGGAAACTCAGCTAGTGCTAGTGAAATTTTAACAGGTGCATTAAAAGAGAATAAAAGAGCCACTATTGTAGGTACAACAACCTATGGCAAAGGTTTAGTACAATCGGTACATTCTCTGTCAGATGGTTCAGGGTTAGCAGTGACAATTTCTCGTTACTATCCTCCTAGTGGTATAAATATTAATAAAAAAGGTATCACTCCTGATGTTGTTCAAAATATTAGCAAAGAACAAGAGTTTCTTCTGACTCAAAATCCTTCTTTATTAGCGACAAAAGATGATCCTCAATATTCTAAAGCCGTAACGGTTTTAAAAATGAGAAGTAGTATTCCTCCTAAAAACTCCGTTAATCCCGTGAGCATTTTACAATAAATTTCATTGAGAATAAACTGTTTTTACTAATGAACTACCTCCCTCATAGGAGAACGGGGTAGTTGATTACACTTAGAAAATAAATTTTAGCATTTTTGATAAAGTTACTTAATTAATCATTGATTCTGTCAACAACTGATGTAAGATAATATATACAGAAACTTAATCTTTTATTAATATTTGATTAAACACTGTATATTTACTTAACTCAAAGACAGTTATTGTCAAACTGTGAGGGGTTGATTATGTTTCCTATCGAAAATGAATCAGAATTTTTAACTAATATTTGTAATGTCAATAGTAGTAATACTCTTCAGTTATTACTTTTTGTTGATCATCGTTATAGTACACAAAAAAATATTTTAGAAATAAAAAATTATCTTAATAGTTTAATGAAAAATTATGATTTTCAATTAGAAGTATTAGAAATTAGTAAATATCCTTATTTAGTTGAATATTTTAAATTAGTAGCAACTCCAGCTTTAGTGAAAGTAAATCCTCTTCCTCAACAAACATTAGCTGGAAGTAATTTAACAGCACAATTACAAAAATGTTGGGATAAATGGCAAAACTCTGTACAAGAAAATTATAGCGTTTTTAAGGAATATTCTGAGGAAAATTCTTGGTTACAAACTTGCTTACCTTCTTCAGAATTAATACACTTAAGAGATGAGATTTTTCAGCTAAAACAAGAGGTAGAAAAATTAAAACAACAAATACAATTTAAAGATCAAATGTTGGCAATGTTAGCCCATGATTTAAGAAGTCCTTTAACAGCTGCTTCTATTGCCGTTGAAACTATCGAATTAGTCAAAAACAAACCTGATCTTATCAATAATGAATCACTATATAATAAGTTATTCTCTCAAGCAAAAAGACAATTCTTGATTATGAGTAAAATGATTAGTGATTTACTTCAAGCATCAAAAAATATTAATAGTCAATTAAATCTTATCCCTAGTAAAGTTAATTTATTGACAATTTCTGAGGAGATTATTCTAAACTTGAATGCTAAATTAGCAGAAAAAAATCAATATATTATTAAAGAAATTCCTCAAGATTTACCCTCTGTTTACGCTGATGAAAAATTAATTAGTCAAGTTATTATTAATCTCCTAGAAAATGCGATAAAATATAGCCCTTCTTCCTCCCCTATTATCTTATCAATTATCCATAAAACAACTCAAAAAATACAAGTTAGTATTATTGATGTTGGGTCTGGTATTCCTGATAGTAAAAAAGAACGTATTTTTGATGGGCATTTTCGCTTAAAAAGAGATCAACAAGAAGATGGTTATGGTATTGGTTTAACTCTTTGTCGTCAAGTAATCAATGCTCATTACGGACAAATTTGGGTGGATGATAATGGCAATCAAGGCAGTTGTTTTCGTTTTACTTTACCTGTTTATAACTAATTTTTTTGCCTATTTTAAGTTTGAAAATATGATGTAAATAATTCTTAACTAAAAGAACAAATAAGTTAATAAATAGACTATACTAAAAAGTAGAGCGTAAGAGGAAAAATGTTTATGTATAAATTATTAGCTACAACTGTCGCCATTATCAGTACTTTTCTCATAGCAGAATACGCAAACGCCGAAAATCCTGCTCATCGACAACAATTAATAGATACAAATGTATGTATGAAATGCGATCTCAAAGGTGCAGATTTACAAGGATTACATCTTATCGGTGCAGACTTGAGAAACGCAGACTTGAGAAATGCAGACTTGAAAAATGTTAACCTCGAAGGTGCAGATTTAGACGGTGCAAATTTGCAAGGTGCAGATTTAACGGGTGCTTTTTTGACTAATGCGACTATGAATAATAGTAATCTTAACGGTGTTAATCTGAGCTATGCTGTGGTTTATGATGCTCAAGTTTTTGGCGCTTCCATGAATAATCTTAATATCGAAAATGCCATGATTTTTGAGTCTGGTATTGCTGTTGGTGGCGAGTATCCTGATATGAATAATGATGAATAAAAAACTATTTAAAAACTTTACTCAAATGTCAACATTAAGTCGTTACCTTAAACTTAAGTTTCTTATTATAGAATAGAGTTGTTTTTGACAATTAATTTGATACTCTATCTATTATGGTTACTACTAATTATTCTATTGAAGATATATTAGCTCGACAACGTCAATATTTTAGTAGTGGGTTAACTAAGCCTCTGGATTTTCGTTGCCAACAGTTACAAAAATTAAAACTAGCCATCGTTAGTAGGCAAGATAAAATATTAAAAGCATTAAAAGAAGACTTAGGAAAACCTGAATTAGAGGGGTGTTTTGAGTTGGCAGTTTTACAAGACATTAGTCATGCCATCAAAAATCTTCCTCAATGGATGAAACCTCGTAAAGTGAAAACTGGTATCGAAACTTTTCCTAGTAATGCTCGTATATATCCTGAACCACTAGGAGTAGTGTTAATTATTGCTCCTTGGAATTATCCTTTTTCTTTGATGATTTCTCCCTTAATTGGTGCGATCGCATCGGGAAATTGTGCTATGGTGAAACCATCAGAATTAGCGCCTCACACTTCCCAACTCTTGAGAGAATTAATTGAAGATACTTTTTCCCCTGAATATATATCAATTCAAGAAGGGGGAGTAGAAATTTCACAAAAATTATTGTCTTTAAAATTTGATCATATTTTCTTTACAGGAGGTACTCAAATTGGTAAAATCGTCATGGGTGCGGCAGCTCAAAATTTAACCCCTGTAACCCTCGAATTAGGGGGTAAAAGTCCTTGTATTGTTGATAAAGAGACAAATTTGAAGGAAACAGCAAAACGCATTACTTGGGGGAAGTTTATTAATGCAGGGCAAACTTGCATCGCACCTGATTATATTTTAGTAGATAACATTATCAAACAAGATTTAATTTTAGCCCTAAAACAGTGTATTAGAGACTTTTTTGGAGAAAATCCTGCACAAAGTCCCGATTTTGCTCGTATAATCAATATTAGGCAATTTGAGCGTTTACGAGGTTTATTAACCAGTGGTGATGTTATTATTGGTGGTGATTCTAACCCTGATACGAAATATATTGCACCCACGATGTTAGATAATGTTAGTCTGGATTCTCCTGTCATGGCAGAAGAAATTTTTGGACCTATTTTGCCTATACTAGAATACCAAAGTTTAGATGAAGCCATCACTTTTGTTAATAGTAAACCCAAACCTTTGGCGTTATATTTCTTTTCCCATAACAAGGAAAAACAACAACGGATTTTAAAAGAAACTTCATCAGGAGGATTATCTTTTAATGAGACAATTATGCACGTTGGGGTAACAGAATTACCTTTTGGCGGTGTGGGTGATAGTGGTATTGGTGCGTATCATGGCAAGGCTAGTTTTGATGTTTTTACTCATTATAAAAGTGTTTTATCTCGCCCATTTTGGGGAGATTTAAACTGGCGTTATGCACCTTATACCGAAAATACTGTTAAACTTTTTAAACAAATGTTTGCTAAGAGTTAGGAGTAATGAGTAATGAGTAATTGGGTGAGCGAAAAAAGGGGTGGGGAGAGATTAACAAAGTTATCGGTTATGATACTATAACTTATGAGAACAATAGTAGAAATCCAAAAAATAAT
>JAACUG010000013.1 GCA_009993045.1 Cyanobacteria bacterium CG_2015-22_32_23 | reverse complement strand
ATTTAGCAATAAATAAGGTAAATGAGGTACAAGCGTTACTTGTTTCCACGATTAATAAATTAGATAAATAACCTTTGCCCATTTAACTTTGCCCTCATAAATTCCTCCCAACCAAATTTTCGTTCACCTATTTTCAGGGGAGATGGTTTTATGGTAGTTAAAATTTTTTAGGTCACTATTTTCCGCTAAAATTAACAGTGGTATTCACAAAAGGAATTTTAGATTACAGTGAAAGTTTTAGTTGTTGGTAGTGGTGGCAGAGAACACGCTTTAGCAAGTCAGTTATTACAATCAGATACGGTAGAAAAAGTGTTTTGTACTCCGGGTAATGGTGGTACTGCTAGGTTAAAAAATTGTGAAAATGTCTCTCTTCTGGTGGATGATTTTGAAGGGATTTTAAAGTTAATCAAAGAAAAAGCTATTGATTTAGTGGTAGTTGGCCCAGAATTACCTTTATCTCTCGGAATTACCGATTATTTGCAAGAATATCAAATTAATGTTTTTGGACCTAATAAAGCTGGGGCAACCATCGAAGCGAGTAAGTCATGGGCAAAAGATTTGATGATAGCTGGGGGTATTCCTACGGCAAAATCTGAGACTTTCACTGATAAAGAATCCGCCAGAAATTATATTCTTCAAGAAGGTGTGCCTATTGTGGTTAAAGCTGATGGATTAGCCGCAGGAAAAGGTGTGATCGTCGCCATGACTCAGGAAGAGGCTTTAGAGGGAATTGAGGAACTTTTTGCCCAAAACTTTGGTAAAGTGGTCATAGAAGAGTTCTTAACTGGTCAGGAAGTATCTGTTTTAGCCTTGACCGATGGTAAAATAATCCGCTCTTTAATTCCTGCTCAAGATCATAAACAAATTGGTGAAGGTGATACAGGTGCAAATACTGGTGGTATGGGGGCTTATGCTCCAACTCCTTTAGTTAATGATGAGTTAAGCGATCGCATTACAAAAGAAATTTTAGAACCAACCTTAAAGGAATTACAAAAACGAGGTATTGATTATCGTGGGGTGTTATATGCAGGATTGATGATTACTCCTGAAGGCGATCCCAAAACATTGGAGTTTAATTGTCGTTTTGGAGATCCTGAAACTCAAGCAGTGTTACCTATGTTAAAAACCCCTTTAGCAGAAGTATTATTGGCTTGTGCGCAACAAAGATTAGCAGATTTACCGCCTTTAGAATGGCATGAAGGGAGTGCGGTATGTGTGGTTATGGTCGCAGGAGGTTATCCGAGTAGTTATGAAAAAGGAAAAGTAATCACAGGTATAGATCAAGTGCAAACTGAAGGTGTAACAGTGTTTCATGCTGGTACAAAACTATTAAATCAAGAAATCATTACCGATGGTGGTAGAGTTTTAGGGGTAACTTGTCGAGATGCTGACTTTCAAAGTGCGATAAAATCAGCTTATGAGGCGGTAGCAAAAATCAAATTTGAAGATATGTATTACCGCCGAGATATTGGACATCGAATTATGAATAAATTGTAGAATTTGTATTCTTTCTTAAGCGGTTAAAGATTGAATTGGTTGCAAATATTGGTTAACGATAGCTAATAAATCATTTTTAACAAATGGTTTCGCTAAAAAATCTTTTGCACCAATTTCTTCTATTACCTCTTGATTAAGAACATTTGTATTACCACTAACAATAATAATGGGAACATTTTTAAAAACTGGACTACATTTAAGTATTTGAGAAAGTCGATTTCCGTTAATGCCAGGCATAGATAAATCCATTAAAATTAAGTCTGGTTTACTATCAAATAAAGAAGAAAGAGATTTCATGGGGTTATCTACCGTCACCACATTATAGCTATCGCTTTCTAAATAACTTTTCATGGTTTCGAGCATTGTGGGACTATCATCAATACACATAATCTTATATTTTTGATGATTATTGTCTTTTGTCATCAAAGATTTAGAAGGAATTGAAAGTGAAGAATCAGAAAGATTATTATTAGTGACAGATGTAGAAACTGAATTATTTTTTTCGGTGATATTTTCTTGATTGCTGGATATTTGTCTTAAAGGAATAACATTGTTTGATTCTCTGGTAATAGAAGAAATTGTCGGTAATTTATCGTGAGGAAGGTTCGGAGGATATACTTTAATTATATTATGTTGTATATAAGGGAATAATAAATTAGCTAATTTAACATCGTTTTGCTTTAACAAAAAACTTAATTGACGAATGGTTAAACCTTTCATAAATTTAATCAACTTCATTAAAATAGTCGGAGAAAGAGTACCATTAGGCACATTGTCTTTTAATAAAGAAGGATTAACAAATACTAATCGGTGATAAGGTGAACTGATAAAAGGAGAAAGTTTTTGCCATTGTTGTAAACGAATTTGTACTGTTTTAATAACACTAGCAAGTTCAAAAAGATTCTCGCCGATGGTTTCTTTTAATTTTAAAGATTGAGATTCATTAATGTCATTCCATTGATATTCACCATATTTTAAGCAAAGAAAAGACTCTAAAGCATCTTGACTTAATTCTTTGATTAACAGTATTTTTTCTGTGGAATTAATGTCATGACTAGAAAATAATTCATTGACAATATCTAATAGTTGAAGATTTTGTAACTTATTTGTTGAATTAGCGGAATTTATTTTGACGACGCTATGAGGAGCTAAACTAATTAAACAATATTTAATGGTTTCTTCCGATTGCAAAGAATGTTGAGCGTATTGTAATTTACCATTAACGAAATAAAGATCCCAAGTTACTGTATTTGATTTGATGTGTAGATGAGCAGTTTTTTTAGTAGTTAATCCATCCCGAAGAAGATTTAAAGGTTTAAAAATATGATTCATTTTTTCTAATAATAAAGTATTATATTTAGCTTCTAAATCTTGTCTGAAAAATTATCAACTGGGAAAATCATTAACAATTGAGAGTAAGTTTTGATAATAAATAATAACTAATGTACTCAGTGATTAAATTTTCAATATTTATTTAGGATTGCTAGTTATATTATTGACAAACAATTGTGTAGATTTAGTGAAGATTTTGTGAAAACTCTCATTTTTAGATCATTTTTATACATTTTTTCATAAAAGTTAACATTGAGAAGTGTTAATGAAGAATAAAGTCTTTAATTTTACTTAGTAATTCTTGCTCGTTATAAGGTTTAGAAAAATAAGCACAAGCACCTAAATTTAAAGCTAATTTGCGGTGTTTTTCATTACTACGAGAACTTAACATCATAATTGGTAAAGACTGAAATTGTGGTTTTGCTTTCACTTCTTCTAAAACTCCGTAACCGTCTAATAAAGGCATTTCAATATCACAGATTACAGCTTCGACATTTAAACCATTAAAAAGTTTATCCACTGCTTCTTGTCCATTTTTTGCTTGTTCAACTCTATAACCTGCATTTTCCAGAGTTTTAGCTAGATAAAGACGAACATTAATGGAATCATCCACTATGAGAATAGTATTAACTTTTGTTAAGGTATTTTCTTTATTGTTATCAACACTAACGGGAAGAAGATCAGTTTTCTGATGAGGATTTTGTGATAATTCTTGAACAATTTTAAAGGGATCAATTAGGGGTAAAACTCTACCATCACCTAAAATTAAAGAACTGATCAAACTTTTAGGTAAAGGAAAAGAAGAGTCAATAGGACGAATTGTAACTTCTTGCTCACCCCAAAATCTTTCTAGGTAAATACCAGCGATATTTTCTTTATTCCCTACGACTAAAATCGTTGGTTGTTTGATGATAGGATTACCTAACATTTCAAAATTTCGTGAAGGACGATTAAAGGTGAAAATATTTTCGAGGTGAATAATGGGAATAGTTTGATTTTGCCATATCAATTCTTTTATCTCTTTACCATAGGATTTTTTTTCTTTTGACAAAGCTACTACTTCTCGCACCGTATCTACGGGTACGGCAAACATCATGGTTTTAGTTTCTACTAACATAACCCGTAAAATGGACAAATTAGAAGGAATGGTAATAGTAAAGATTGAGCCTTTCTCGACTTTAGTTTCAACTTCAATAGTGCCTCTAATTTCTTGTAGGTTAGTCCGAACTACATCCATGCCAACTCCACGCCCAGAAAGTTCTGTAACTTCTTCGGAGGTAGTAAATCCGGGTTGAAAAATATAGTCAAGTATTTCTGATTCTGACATTTGCTCAATTTTCCCATGAGTAATGCCCATTTGTTTTAATCGATTACATATTTTGTCAAAGGCAATGCCGCCGCCGTCATCTTTCACTTGAATAATGGTTTGCGTACCCCGATTATAAGCACTAACGGTAATTGTGCCTTGAGGATTTTTCCCTCTAGTTTCTCTGGTTTTAGGGGGTTCAATACCATGATCAAAGGCGTTACGAATTAGGTGCATTAAAGGTGCATTAAGGCTTTCCATGAGAGTTCGATCAAGTAAAGTGGTTTCTCCTTCAATGTTGAGATTAACTTTTTTCTTAAATTTTAAGTTTAAATCTCGAATCAGACGAGGAAAACTTTTCACTAAATCCCCGAAAGGACGCATTTGAATACCATTAGCATTTTTTTGTAGCGATCCCATGGTATTATTTAATTCCCGTACTGCTTGATTAAGCTCTTCTAAACCTAAATCAATATCGGTAGTAACTTCTTTTAACTGTACGATAGTTTCAATTTGTTCTCCTGAAATTAGATGTAAATCGCTATAACTATCCATTTCTAAAGTATCAAATTGCCTTAAAAAATTATCTCTGTTGGTTATTTTTGCTGATGATTTAATTCCCGTATTAGCAAGAGAAATAGAAGAAATAAATTGCTCTGCTACAGGCACAGAGTCCTGAGTTGAAGATTGATCATACAAGTTGTTTAATCGGGTATTAGAATCCTCTAATTGATTAATTCTTCGTTCCATTAATTGAACAAAGTTACGCAATTGTTCTAAACGTAAATTGACTCGATTACGTTCTAAAATTAACTTACCGAATAAAGTATTAAATTGAGATAATTGCTCGACAGGAACTCTTACGGTTTGAGGAGTTTTGGCAAAAATAGGAGTATTTTTAGGAGGAGAAATTAACGGTTTTTCTGGCTCAAACACAGAAATATTAGCGAACGTATTTTGTAAATCTTCTAAGTTTTCCAATTCAAGATTTTCCTCTGACAATAAATCCAAATCTGACTCAGAAATTTGCTCAAGGAAAGCTAAATCATCATTAGATGGCAAATCTAAATTAGGTGATAAAAGTTCTTCATTTTGCTCAGGAAGTTTAAAATTATCAAACTCAAGAGTATCATCACTTAACAAAAGATTTTCATCTAACACTAAATGTATTTTATCAAAACTACCACGCAGAACCAAAGCATAAGAACGACGCCAAATCTTTAAAGCCTCATCAATTAAAAAATTAATATTTTTCGGGGAGGTAATGATAGCTTGTTCTTCAATGGATTCACATAATGTGACAAAAGTTTCTAAATTTGCCATGCGCGCAAAAACCAGTAATTTTTCTGAAGTCATGATTAAAGCAGAAGATAATTCATCAGGAGGCAACTCCTTTAACTTTGCTTCAAATTCATCCAAAATTGGTTCAACTCCTTCCTCAAACATCAATAACTCTACGTTAGTTTCTTCCCTTTGAGCAAAAAGTAAATTTTCATCTTCTAATTGAAGTTCTCCTAAATGTTTACTTAATTCATCAAAAAGAGGTTCAACACGATCTTTTAACCAAGTCTCTCTTATCTCTAGTCCTTGACGATGTGATTCAATTATATATGCCATAGCGTCCACCACCAGTAACAATAAACTTTCGATTTCTGTGGTAATTTGAGTCGAATGGTGACGAATACGCAGAATTTTGAAAAAATCTTCTAAACGGTGTGCCACATTACTAAGAGGTAAAAACCCCATCATTCCAGCACCACCTTTCACCGAATGGGTTGCCCTTAATGCTAAATCAAGGTTTTCTGGTTCAGCTATTTTTGAACTTAGCTCCAAAAGTACAGATTCTACTTGATGGAGACATTCTTGTGCTTCATCGAGAAAATTAAATCGAATTTGTTGTTGGTCCATAATTTTTGATTCTTTAAAATGAGTTAAAACTTTTATATTAGGAGACAGGAGTTAGGAGATAAAAGGAAACGGGGAGACAGGAGATAGGACATAAATAAAAGGAAACGGGGAGACAGGAGATAGGACATAAATAAAAGGAAACGGGGAGACAGGAAGGATATTGAATAGTCTATAAACTCATTATTTAAAACTTAAAACCTCCTTAACTTTATATCTGAATCAGTGGGCAATGTCAGTTACTAATTACTTTAAACTGTTCTACCGTGGACTCCATTTGTTTAGCGACTTCTGCTGTAGCTTGAATAGATTTAGCAATTTCTTCAGAGGAAATTAATCGAGCTTCAGATTGTTGCGCCATTTTTTGCATCAATTCCGTTACATTTTTTGATGTTTCGGCTTGAGAAACCGTAGATTGAGAAATAGTTTTCATTAACTCATTAATACTATTAGAGCGTTGTAATACCTTCTCTAATCGTTGTTTTGTGGCATCCACTAAAGAAGTGGTATCAACTACCTGAGAAGTGCTTAATTCCATTGCTTGGGCTACTTCTTGAGTTTGTGCTTGAATCGCCGCCACAATGTGAGCAATTTTTTTTGTTGCCCCTTTAGATTGTTCGGCTAAAGCACCTACTTGCTCGGCTACAACGGTAAAACCTTGACCTTGCTCCCCTGCACGACTAGCTTCTACACTAGCGTTAATAGCTAATAAATTCGTTTTTAAGGCAATATCTTCAATCAATGACACCACTTCTGCAATTTTTTGGGAAGATTCCCCTAATCGTTTAATTTTTTTCGCTGTTTCTGCCACCGTAGAACGTACATTCAGAATACTATTAACAGTTTCATCCATAGCATTAGTACCTGCTTGGGTTTCTTGATAAGCATCATGGGCAAAATCAGCCGCTTGATGGGCGTTATTAGCCACTTCCTCAATGGAGTCAGACATTTTTTCCACTGAGTTAAGGGTATTACGAGCTTGTTCGGCTTCGTCAATGGCTTGTTGAGCTAAAAGTTGAATTGATTGTTCATTATCTTCCAAAGAAGAACTAACTTCCGTGCTAGATTCTTTTACTTGAATGGCTATATCACTGAGACTGTCAATGATAGCGTTAAACAAATCCGCAACGGTACTCATTTCCAGAGACGATAAACTAGCTCTAACGGTTAAATCTCCGTCCACAGCATTTTGTAACTCATCAATTAGTTGAGTAATTTCTTTCTCCAGAAGTTCTTTCTGTTGTTGTTGCTCAGAGGAGATCTTTTTTAAAGTTTTTTCTACTTCTTTTTGCTCTAAGATAGCTAATTCTCGTTGTTTAGCAATTTCTTTTAGAGCAGTTTCTGTACGTTTTTGTTGATAGATAATGATTGATGCCACGGAAATTGTCAAAATAATAAAACCACCAGAAAACCAATACCAATATTTTTGGATAAATTGCCCTAAAGTAAATTTTCTCAAATATTCATAACGCCCAATTTGAAGATCAAGAAAGAGATCATCTACGGGGCGATAATTAGAATGTAAAGTCCATCCTTCTGATTTTGACATTTTAGCTGCTTCACTATCTTTTGGCATTCTCAATAACGCAGAAGCCACCAGTTCGGATAATTGAGCTGGAGTATTTTTCGTGGAGGAAAAAGGCCATTCTGGATAAAGAGGTGTACTTAATAGAAACGGAAAATCTTTTTGTAGCTCTTTTTGTTGATTGATAACCACAAAATCATTAAGGTTAATTAACCCTTCTTCTGCCATTCTTTCAAGGGTATCCGTGCGTACTGTGCCCACATCTACTTTACCATCTCGTACGGCATAAACTACGTCATCATGGGTTTTGCCAAAACTAAGATTTTTTAACTGTTTATAGGGATCAATTCCTGCTTTTTTCAATTCTCCCCATTGCATTTGCCATCCTCCTAAGGATGTTTCATCTACTCCCATTAATGTTTTACCTTTAACATCTTCAAGGGTTTGAATGTCTTCTCGATCTTTGCGACGAAAAATAACCCCCCCAAAAACAGTGTATGGTTTTCCTAGTCTTTGATTTTTAAGAGTAGCAATACCATTAATATTATAAAGTCCTTCAAAGTCCACAAACATTCCTGAATTGGGAATTACAAAATCAACACTTCTCTCTTTAACGGCTTGAGTAATCTGTTGAAAATCCAGGGGGACAATTTGAAAAGTATAACCAGGTATTTCTTTACTTAAGTAATCTGCTGTGCCTTGCCACGTCTGAGCGGCTTTATTATCTCCTCGCTTCGCTAATACTCCAATCTTCATGATCTGTTTTTCCCCAGTTTTATTTTCTACAGGAGTTTGGGCGATCGCTATTTCTGAGGAAGTGATCACGAGGGGGGAAGAAAAGATCGTAGTGGTAAGAAAAAGTAAAGGGAGAATTAAGGATGTTTTTAACTTAAAGAGTGAAATTATGGATATAGGTTTTTTGATGGTTATATCTGGTTGAATAGTCATGGTTTTTTTGATCAAGGGAATTATATATATTGATTTGTAATTATTTGACTTTAAATCTTTCTACAGCAGATTCTAACTCTTTAGCAATGTTTGCGGTGGTGTGCATTGATTGAGATAGATTTTCCGAAGAGTGTAATCGTTGTTCAGATTGCTGTGCAATTTGTTGTACCAATTGAGTGATTAATTGAGATGTATCCGTTTGAGAAATTGTCGCTTCGGAGACCGATCTCATTAATTCATTAATCGTATAAGAATGTTCTAAAACTTGTGCTAATCGCTCTTTAGTAGATTCCACTAGACGAGTGGTATTGAGAGCTTGAAAATTTCCTTTTTCCATGGCTTGGGAAACTTCTTGAGTTTCTAATTGAATATTCGTAACAATGTTTGTAATTTCTTTTGTAGCGACGGCGGATTGTTCTCCTAAAATAGCCAGTTGTTCTCCAAAAACCTTAAATTCTTGCCCTTGATCTCCTGCACGAGAGGCATTAATAGCCAACAAATTTGCTTTTAAGGCAATTTCTTCGATGAGGGATACCATATTAACGATTTTTTGAGAAGATTCTTCTAAATCCTTCATCTTTTTAGCTGTCTCACCTACGGTAGCTTGTAAGTCAACAATACTGTTTACTGTTTCATCCATAGCACTTGTACTAGCTTGGGTTTCTTTATAGGCATAATCAGCAAAAGTGGTAGCTTGGTTGGCATTAGTAGCAACTTCTTCGATAGAGTGAGACATTGCTTCCACAGAGTTGAGGGTATTTTGTGCTTGTTTAGTTTCCTCAAAGGCTTGTTGAGCCAAGAGTTGAATTGATTGCTCATTTTCCCCTAAAGAAGAACTAACCTCCGTGCTAGACTGTTTTACTTGAATGGCTATATCACTGAGACTGTCAATAATAGCGTTAAACAAATCCGCAACAGTACTCATTTCCATAGATGACAAACTAGCTCTAACGGTTAAATCTCCGTCCACAGCATTTTGTAACTCATCAATTAGTTGGATAATTTCTTTCTCAAGGGTTTCTTTTTGTTGTTTTTGTTCTTCAGCTTTGCTTTCTATGTTGATGATCGATTCTTGTATTTGTCCCGCCATTTTGTTATAAGAATCTGCTAAGATACCAATTTCATCATTACGATCAATATCAATATTTTGCTTTAAATTTCCTGTGGCAAAAGCGGAGGAGGCTTTTGTTAAACGAGTGAGAGGATCAACTAAACGATTAGTAATGAAAAATACAATCAATGTAATTAAAGTAACGATAATAAGAGAAATTGTCCAAACAGCTTGTTGAAACTCTTGTTTTTGTAAGAAGGCTTCTGCTTTTTCTTGCACAATGATTACACCCCAACCATTTTCGATAAAAGTACTATAAGAAAGCCATTGTTTACCATCTTTATCGGTAAAATCAAAGTGTCCTTTTTTACCTTCTAAAAGAGATTTAACGGGAGGAAATTGACTAAAATCAGCTAGTTTATCCCCAGTGGCAAAAGCAGGATCAGGATGAGCGACAACTTGACCTTTATTATCAACGATAATAGCATAGCCAGTTTTACCAATTTTAACCGCTCCTACTTGTTGAGCAATTTCTTCTAAGTTACTACAACCTTGAATAACTCCCACCACTGTATTTTCTTGGCGAATGGGTGTTGATAGACAGGCTGCGGGTTTTTTACTGGTTTTACCCACTAGCGCTTCCCAAGTAATATTTTTTCCTGCTTTGGCTTGTTTAAAATAAAATCGAGAACTATAATTCGTTAATGGTTTATGATCATTTCGAGCGATATTCATGCCATCAAGTCCGATAGTGCTGACTAAATATAAATGATTATAGGTTTTAACAAATTCTTCTAAAAGGGGTTTTTGTAAGGTGGCATTTAAGCTAATAATTGCAGGTTGTCTGCTTAAATTTTGTAAAGCTAAGATATTCATTATTGTCCAACGGGACACATTTTCGGCTAAAGCCTCAGTTTTTGAAGATTGTTGGTTTTCAAAATTAGCCTCAATGATTTTATCAACACGATTACTTCCATAAACAATACCTATTAATATGGGAGGAATTACTCCTAATAAAACCAGAGAAGGAATGCGAAAACGTAGGCTTTGAAAAAAAGAAATTTGCATAGATTTGATAAACTTAATAAAGTCAACGAAGGGAGAATAATTCACCCTAGTGATGGTGTAGTTAGGGTTTTGACAATTTGATTTAACTCTAAAATGGGTATTAAGGTTTCTTCTTGCTTCACAACACCGCAGACATAAGGAATTATTTGACCAGAAAAAGTATTTTGAGGGGGTAAAATTTGATCTGTTGTCAAGCGCATCATTCCTTCAATTTGATTAACTGCTAAACCTAAGAAAATTTCTCCTTCTAAAGCTAAAGATGGATCTAAAAAGGTAGAAATATTAATAACAATAATATTATAATCTCTTGAGTAGGTGGATAAAGGTGAAAAACCTAATAGTTGTGGTAAATCAACAGTAAAGAAAACGTGATCACGAGAAGTCATTAAACCCATAAAAAAGGGAGACATTTCAGGGATAGGTGTAATTTGCTCTGTAGGAATGAATAAAGATTCTTGTACATATTCCATAGAAATTAAAGGGGTTATTTCGGAAGTTATTTGACAACGAAGGTAGAGTTTACCCACGGAATTAGTTGTGTGAAATAACTCTGGAAGTAACTCTTGTAATCTTGATAGAGAGGAGGACATAATTTTACGACTCCATAACTTGTTTGACGGCGTTAATAATCTCTTCTTTCGTACAAGGTTTCACGATATAGCCTTTAACTCCTTGTTTTGTTGCCCACATTCGATCCACATCTCGATCTTTTGCGGTACAAGCTATAACAGGAATAGTAGCAGTATCTGCATTTTTTTTAAGTTTACGACACAAGTCTAATCCTCCCATTTCAGGCATCATCCAATCAGTAACGATGGCATCGGGTTTTTGCTCTGAAATTTTGGTTAAGGCTTCTTTGCCGTTGATTGCGGTTATTACTTGGTAGCCTGATGAAGTCAGGTATTCTGTGATTAAATCTAATTCTGATTTTAAATCATCTACTACTAATATAGTTGTCATATATATATAAATAAATTTTATAGCTATATTCTACTAAAATATTCCATGCTCTTATATATTAATTTATTGCGAATTATTAAGTAATGTTCACTTAAAAAGGACATAGGAGTTAGAAGATAGAAAGGAAACGGGGAATTAGGGTGAACTACTCACACTGAATCGAAGATTACAGTGTTAGCTTCTAACTTCACAGGCTCATGCCCCAAAACCGACTTAAGTCCGCCTTTTGGTCTTACAGTGCCTCCATTAGCAGAGACGGCTATTCCATCCGTCTTTATTATTCTAATGCCTTCTGCTCTTATATTCTTACTG
>JAACUG010000084.1 GCA_009993045.1 Cyanobacteria bacterium CG_2015-22_32_23 | reverse complement strand
TGTTAATGATATATAAGAAAGTAAACATTGCGAATCACAACTTTTTTTTGATGATGTTAATGATATATAAGAAAGTAAACATTGCGAGTCACAACTTTTTTTTGATGATGTTAATGATATATAAGAAAGTAAACATTGCGAGTCACAACTTTTTTTTGATGGCGTTAATGATATATAAGAAAAGTTAAATCAATAAGAGTTAGTTTAATATAAAATACGTTTTACTTGGGTAAGAAAAGCAAGAATATTAAAATCTATTTTTTTATTGAAGGGAAAAAGACAGTGTTTACCGATGGAAGAATCGCCGATAATATTTTCATAGGGATTGAGTTTGAAACTGATACCGCTAGTTTTATGTTGCTCATATCGAGAAAAATGGAATAAACTAAGGTAGTGAAGAATATCATTTTTAAGTTGATTATTTTCTCTATCATCAATTAAACCTCTACTAATATCTTGGTTATCTAATACTCCTTGATAGGTATTAAGTAAAGTTGAATATGACATCACTCCTCGATAATTTCTTCCAGATTTACCGACAACTAAACCATTGAAAAGGTTAAAGAAGACTACTGACTTTTGGGATTCATCTTTAAATAAATTGGTTAATTCTTGAGTATCTTGAGTATAAAGAGATGTTGATTGTTTATCTCCCCCTAGTTTGACGACAAAATATTTATCAAAGAAAATGGGATAAATATGAATATCTTTTCTTTCTTTGTCTCCTTCCCCTTTCATTTTTTCTAACACTATTTTCGACATGAAAAATAAATCTTTATCTTCATGGGTAACGTTTAAATTACTGGAATAAGGAGATTTAGCAATATAAAGAAAATGACGAAATCCATCTTGATATAATCTTTCCACTTCATCCACTAAAATAGTAGGATTTTCATACATCATCTGTTTATCATAGTTACTATTAAAAGTTTGATCATTTATTACCGTTACTTTGTTACCTTCTTTAACGATACGGATAGTTTCACCGTATAAGTTAGCGATAGAATTTCCGTTATCACCGTTTTTATAGTTAGCATCTGCTTCTCGACTGGAAACAATAATTAAAGCTAATTTTTCTAACTGTGGTTGATAGTTATTATTGGTATCTTTAGCAGTAAAATTTTTGGGCAACACAGAATATAATGAACTTAAACTGTTTTTAAGACGAAAATCTCTACCATTTTCTTTGACATTCAATCCTTGAGTGTTAGCTAAATTTTTGTTTCTTAATAAATGAGCTAGGATTTTAGAATAGGATCTGATAAAATGTTCCTCATTATAGGGTAAATCGTTATCTTTTATATGTAACCGCATAATGGGAATAAAAATTTTTTGAGACACCGATTGTAAAATAACTTCCATGGCGAGATAAGTTAATAAGGAAAAAACAAAACGATAAACAAAGGCTTTTGGTGACTGATAGTCTTGAAAAATAATCTTACTTTCTTCTATTTGACTATTTTTATTGATACCCACCCAAGAAAGACGAAAATGATTATAACTAAAAAGGATTAAACTTTCTTCTTTAAAACACTGACTATATAACGTTTTAGTCTTACTATCTTCTAAAGGTAAAATCACCACAGGTAAAACCTTAATTCCTGATAAATTATAAGTCAAGGTAAGACTTTGAGTTTCTTCCGTGTCATAGTAGCGAATATCCTCCATAGTAAAACTCACAGGAAGATGACATAAATAATTATCATTAACTCTTGCTTCACCAATAGCAAGATATTTTAAACAATCTTTTGTCTTAATCTCTTGACAAAAAAAGTTTCCTTCTCGATTAATCGTTTCGGCATTGGTTTGTAAAATATTTTTGCGGATGCCGATTTGTAAAGGATATGTCTTTAAGGGAATTAAAGAAGTATAGGTTAAAAATGTTTTTAATAAATTTTCTAGTCTAGCTATTTTTTCTTTAGCGTTAATTCTCTTAATTCCTTTATAAATAGTGGTAAAAATTTCTTTTTTCTTTTCTTCATCACTGCCTTTCAATATTTCTATGACATTGTTTTCCCAAAATTCTTGAGGATTATATGTCAACTCGTTTTTTATCTCATAATTATTACTCTTAACATCTAATCGAGAGGCAAAAATAAAAGTAAATAATAAAGCAATTTTTAAAATTTTTTGTTTCCCAGACTCTCCTTTTTTGATTTCTTCTTTATGTTGTTTACTCTCAGGATTTAGTAAAGTTAAGTAATAGTCAAAACTTGAGATTATTTCTCCTTTTTCTCCCTGATTTTTTACTTCTCCATTTAATTTCAGTTTTAAGGCAAAAGTAAAAGTTTTTTCTCCTTTAGTTTCGTTACTATTTTCGCCTAAATAACCTTCTACCATAGGAATTATTGGTAAAATATCGTAAGTTTCTCCTTTAGCGAATAAATCTCGATAACTAACCTCGAATCCCTCATAGTTAACTTTATAATCTCCTTCTACTTTTTCCTTATCATTCAAATAATCTTCTAATAAATTGAGTCGTCTAATTAAGTCTTGTAAATAAATAGCATTTTCATATTTATTAACATCAAGTTGCTGTAAGATATATTTTAAATAACAAATCTTTGCTTCTTTTTTTAGTCTAGCAATGGTTTCACTTTTAACTAAGTCAATTAAATTTTCTATGGGAGATTTTCGATTATTTTTATGATGTTGTTTATAGTTAATAAATTCTTCTAAGTTTTCTTCTAACTCTTCATAAGTATCTAAGTCAAGACTACTAAAATTTGTTTCTACATAATCTTTTAAACTTTTTTTAATTTCTTCTTCAAACTCATTGATATTATTAACTTTAATCGTTAAGCGATGAAGTTTTAAAATAGATTTACTGGGAGTTTTTTCTTCTTGCTTGGGAATACATAACTTTTGCTTTCTAATATTATTTACATCATTGAAACCATATTTAAAACCTTTCTCTTTAATATCTTTCCATTTACTTAAATCCGTTAATAAATTTTGGATAGTTTTTTCTAATGGTTGATTTTTATTATTACTTACTAATAACAAAGCCTCCAGTTTCTCTTTTATCTTCCTCACTAAGTCAATAAAATTATCAACACTTTTTTCTTTTAAATTAATACTAACAAGGCGATCGCTTTTTTGCAAATTAGCGGGGAAATTTACCTTGTCAGACATAGCTATTTGATAGGCAATCTCATCTATATCAATCTTTAATCTTTGATTATCACTAGAAAAAATAAAGGGATTAAATTCCTCAAGGTATCGTAAAATTTGCTCTAATAAAAAGTTATAATCAACAGTAGTTAATGAAGTATCTTCTTGTCTTAATCGATTAACCATAAAATAGTGAGTAATTAACTAATAAATATAGTTTATCACATAAGACGTTCAATGAGAATTTATGGAGAAGGATGTTGATAAAAATTAAGGGCAATATTACCATAATATTTAGTTTGAATTAATTGCAAATTATGATTATCATTGAGATGAGATTTTTTGGGATTATACTCTACGGCAATTTCCCCAATATTTGACGGTAAAAGTTGATAATCATAAATAGCATTTAAGACATCATTATAAAAGTCACAGTAATAAGGAGGATCAAAATAAATTAAATCAAATTTTCGTCCATTTAAACCTTTTAATCTGTGTAAAATATCACCTCTCAAAACTTTAAACTCTTGATTTTCTTGCGCTACTTTTTGCCAATTTTCTCTAATAATTTGACAACCGAAGGATGATTTTTCAATACCAATAACTTCTGATGCGCCTCTACATAAGGCTTCTGCCCCCATTGTACCATTTCCAGCACATAAATCTAACCATGACGCAGACACTATTTTATCCTGCCAGATATTAAATAAAGCCTCTCGTACTTTTGATGTAGTAGGTCGAGTGTCTTTTCCTGAAAGAGTCTTAATCTCTCTATTGCCGTAAATGCGCATAATCAATAAACAAAATACAATTAACAGATAATATCACTAACCGTTAGACATAACCAGTAAAGCATTAATAATTGCGGCGGCTACCGTTGAACCTCCTTTATGTCCTATAATTTGTATTTGAGGAATATCTAACTTACCTAAATATGCCTTAGATTGTAACACCGAAACAAATCCCACAGGTGCACCAATTACGAAAGAAGGGTTGATTTTTTGTGATTCCCATTGTTTACATAAAGCAATTAAAGCCGTTGGCGCATTACCGATGACATAAATTCCGTGAGGATATTTTTCGCAACATTGTAATAAACCTGTTTCTGTCAAAGTTTGTCCTTTTTTTGCTTGTTTTGCTTGTTTGACCGCTACAATTATCTCGTTTTCATAGGTTTTTGCTACCATACTGCGGATACCTTCTTTTACCATACTGACATCCGTTATTATGGGGGTTTTTGCTTTTAAAGCATCAATGGCAATATCTATGACATTATTTCTACATTGAAGAAGGTTTAAAAAATCAAAGTCGGCGGTAGTGTGAATAATGCGACGAGCGATATTATATTCTGAGGCAGTAAGATGATGACTTCCGATAATATCATCAATCATGGCAAAACTTTTTTCAATAATGGGATTTGTCAGATTTTTCAAGAGTTAAAAAATAGTTTAATAAAGTATAAAATTTCTTTTTTGTAGTGGGATGATTTATCATCGTGATTGAAAATTAATTGTTTTAATCGCTAATTGTTAATTACTATCAATAATTTATGATTAATTAAGTTTAACCGTTGCCCATTGTGGTTGACGAGTATAATTAATCATATTAGTAAATTTTCTGATTTCAAACTCTTTTAATTTAAAAATTGGTGTAGAATCATCTATTAATAAATAGTTAATTTCTTTGATTATAGATTCTATTTTTTCTGAATTAATATTATCATCTATTTGATTAAAATAACCTAAAGTTACATGGGCGGCAAAATCATAATGTTGCTCAATACCCAGATTAATTATTTCTTCATTTTGATAGATTAATTGACGTAATTTAATAATAAGTTCATAACTAGACTCAGTGGGTACAAGGCATACAGCTATTGCTCTAGGGAAAATAGATAAGCCAATAATTTCTAATTCTAAGGATTGATTTTTAGGAATTAAAGATTGATATTCTTTAAAAATTTTAGCTAGTTCAGAAATTAGTATATCATCAAAATTAAGATTTTCTTTCACTGCATTAAGATAACTTTTATCCCAAATTAAATCTGCTAAGGTTAAGTGGAAACTTTCTGAAGGTAAAGCGAGGAAAAAATCTTCTCCTAGTTTTTCGGTTAATTGTGATGAAATAAGTTGTAAATTTTGATAAAATTCTTGATTATAATCATCTTCTACATAGGGAGGAGTGATAACACTAAATCCTGGAAATTCTACGGGTTTTCCATGGATAAATTTAGGAGATGACTGAATATTTTTTAACTGCTGTTTATAATTAGTTGGGATAGTCATTTGTACAACTTTGTTAACATAACTTTGATAATTCCCCTGCATATTTTTTATTCCTTTTTTATTAGTGATATTAAATTTATGTTAGTTTATTTTTAATGATTTTATCTTTTCATTATTTCTTTTCAATTATAAATTAATCATGTTTTTCCTGTCAATTAAATACATTTAGTTATTTATGAGTTAATTTTGTAATAATATCAATATGATGGGGATATAATGTGATTAATTCTTCTGAGTTTCCCAAAGTAAAATCTTCAAAATTAAACCCAGGTGAGACAGTACAACCAATTAAACTATACGATTGAGGTTGACTAACATAAGAAGCAAACCAACAATCATGAGGAATAACTAATTGTAAAACTTCATCATTATCTGGATTATTCCCAACTTTAAATTCATGACATTCTCCTTGATTATCTATAATATAAACTAATAAAGTTGAACCACTATAAAAATGAAAAATTTCATCACTTTTAAGTTTATGAAAAGCAGAAAATTCTTCCCCTAATAATAGATAATAAATAGCAGTACTAACATTTCTTGAATCATTATATCTTATTAATAATTTATCTTGATTAATAATGTCTTTACTTCGATAAGTTTCTCGATAATATCCCCCTTCGGGATGTTTTTGTAAATTTAATTTTTTAATCCAATATTCTCCATTCATAAACGCTCAATTTTATTTAATAAGTATTAAAACATTTAGGGATTGTATATTTTAAAATTAATCAAAATAACTAATCATCTTTTTTGCATAAGTGCATAAGTAGATAAAGTAAACATACAATTAATCTTATCTACTTACTTATATCACTGTGTGCCATTGACATAAAATAATCCATTAACCATAATAGATAACCTAACTTCTATATAACTATGCCAATTTATTTATATTGGGGTGAAGATGATTTTGCCATGAATCAGGCAATTTCACTCCTTAAACAAGATAACCTAGATTCTAACTGGATTTCGTTCAATTTTGACAAACTAGCCGGAGATAAGGAAGATTCTATTGTCTCGGCTTTAATGCAGGGGATGACTCCCCCTTTTGGTAGTGGCGATCGCATTGTATGGTTATTTGAGACAAATATCTGTCAAAATTGTTCAGAAGAATTATTGACTCAATTACAACGCACAATTCCTCAAATTCCAGAAACAACTCATTTACTGTTAACTAGCACAAAAAAACCAGATGGTAGAATAAAAAGTACAAAATTAATTAATAAATATGCCAAAGTAATTGAGTTTAGCTTAATTTCTCCTTGGCAAACAGAAATTTTAATAAAAAAAGTGGAAGAAACCGCAGCTCAAAAGCAGATAAAATTAACTCAAAATGCTATCAAAATTTTAGCAAACTGTGTCGGAAATGATAGTAGATTATTATCCCAAGAATTAGAAAAGTTATCGATTTATCAAGGAGAAAATAAGTTACCAATTGAGGAAGAAACAGTTAAAAAATTAGTAAATGTTAGTACTCAAAATAGTTTACAATTAGCTCAAGTAATTCTGAATAAAAATATACCTTATGCCTTGGAATTAGTCAATGATTTAATTACCTTAAATGAAGCTCCATTAAGAATAGTAGCCACCTTAGTGGGGCAATTTCGCACTTGGGCAATAGTAAAAAGTATGATCGAATCAGGAGAAAAAGATGAGAAAAAAATTGCAGAATCAGCAGATATAAGTAATCCAAAAAGGATCTATTTTTTAAGACAAGAAATCAAAAATATATCAGGAAAACAACTATTATCAAGTTTACCTATTTTACTAGAATTAGAAGCAAGTTTAAAATTAGGGGCAGAGCCTTTAAATGCCTTAGAAACAAAAGTGATAGAATTGTGTAATGTTTAAAATAAATAAAAGTAAAAAACAAAGATTATTAATAGTAGCTATTTTAGCCTTAGTTACCATTATTTTAACTAGCTATTACCCTAAAAATATAATCAATAAAAAAGTAATAGCAAAAACTAAATTTTCTCCCGAAATACAGGAAATAATTAATAAATATAACCCGATACAACCAGAAAGAGGTGATGTAAGATTATTAGTAATTAGTGACTTAAATAGTGCCTATGGTTCAACAGAATACGAAAAAGAGGTACACTTAGCCTTAAAAATGATTCCTTTTTGGCAACCTGATCTAATATTATGTAGTGGAGACATGATAGCAGGGCAAAAATCCACCTTAACCTCCTCACAAATTCAAGGAATGTGGAAGGCTTTTGATAGTCAAATCGCCCAACCGATAAGAGATTTAAAGATTCCTTTCGGCTTTACTATAGGTAATCATGACGCATCAGGTGCTATTAGTAACAATAAATTTACTTTTCAAAAAGAGAGAGATTTAGCGGTAGAATATTGGCAGAATCCTAGTCATAATTCCAACCTTAACTTTATAGATAGCAATTTATTCCCTTTTTACTATACCTTTGAACAACAGGGAATTTTTTTCTTAGTATGGGATGGTTCAACCAGTAATATTCCTGATGATAAACTGGCATGGGTAGAAAAAAGCCTATCTTCAAAAACGGCTCAAGAGGCTAAAATGAGAATGATTATTGGACATTTACCCTTATACGCCGTGGCTAAAGGTAGAGATAAAGTTGGTGAAGTGTTAAATAATTCTGAAAAATTAATAACATTACTCAAGAAATATAACGTACATACTTATATTAGTGGGCATCAACACGCCTATTATCCAGCCCACAAAGAAGATTTACAATTATTACATACAGGTGCTTTGGGTTCAGGTCCTCGTCAACTGTTAAATACTAATACTACACCGAGAAAAACTATAACGGTGATTGACGTTAATTTTAACGAAGATAACTTGACAAATTATACGACTTATGATATGCTAGAGTTAGACTTAATTGACAATAAACAGTTACCGAGATTTATCAAGGGACATAACGGTATAATTTATCGTCGAGATATTCCGAAGTAATGGCGAAGATACAATGAGTTACGTTATATTTGCTGAGTTTCAAGTTTTTGTGGGAAAGATGTACCTTTACCATACCGTTCATAGCTTAAATCAGCAACGCCTTATTAATTTATTTTTTGAAAGAGTAAGAGTAGCAATTTACCCTTACCCTTCGTTAGTAGTGCATTGACTTTGAACAAAATGGGTAACAATGAAATTAAGTCAGCGTGCCAAGTTGCCGTCGCCAAAACAACAATCAACAACAATTAAAGGGCAAACGGCGGATTTACGTCTTAGGTATTGTTAGGTATTCGGCAATACACTACTTCGGATGTACATAGAATGCACTTAATGGCTAACCGAGTAGCCAAGAGATGAATTTCACCTCCATTTATATATCAGCAGAGAAATGAAAAATTATGCACTTTTCCTGAAAAATTTTGGGTTTAATCTAAGCCTAATAATCGGCGACTGGCAGGGCTAAAATCGATGTCAATGGTGGTTTGATTGTTAATAGTAGCAATCTCATCTTCTGCTTGGTTAATTTGGGTAATTGCCTCTTGACGTTCTTGAGCTAATCTGTCAACATCAAATACTTGAATGTATAATTTTCCCGAACCATCCTGCCCTGATAAGTTTTCTCGTAATAACTCATAGTTAATATCGGTAACGGTTAAAGTAACTCTTTTATTGCGTTTCTTTTCGTTGATTAAGTCATCATATAAACCGACTTTAGAGGTAAAAAACTCAACTTGACTCAGTTTTTCAGAAATTCCCGTGCGTTGATTATTAACGAAAATGGCTTCTTTTAATTTGAAAAAGTCCGCTTCAATGTCTAAACAATCTTGTAATTGATTACGATAAACATTAACCATTGTTTGGATTTCTTCGGCAACTCTGGGGGTGAGATTTGCTAAACTAACTTCAATAGAGGTAATCGCTTCTACTTTTTCGTCTTCATGATAATAACGTACACGGTTAAAAACTGCTCGTAAATTTTTGCGCTCGGATTTAAACTTATTTAACAGTTTATTTGCTTTATTTAAAGTTATTTGCATAGTTAAAATAATTGATTTAGTTCTCTACTTATATATCAGGATAGATTGATCAAATTATCCAGACATTATTTTTTATAATAGCCCTCATGAGACTATCAAAGAGGATATTCTTGAGTTTCAATACAATCTAATTTAAGCTCAGTATTTTTCATAATTTCATATTTAGTTAACTCTTGTTCACAATTTTCAAGCATTTCTAATAACAGATTAAGTTGTAGGATTTTTTTTCTCATTAAGTCTCTATTATGTTTATCTTTTGACTCTAAATTACATAACTCACTGTAAAGATATTCCCGAATTTCTTTGATTTTATCCATAATCAATTTAATTATTTATTTATCCATTCATATATCAGAAGAAGATTAATAATTTATGCACATTTTTTGCTTTACAAATTTAATTCCGATATATTTTCTAATAACTTTTTAACTTGTTTAATATCTTCAGGAGTATCATCGCAACAGGTTTCCTGTAACCATACTTTTAAATGTAAAGAAGTTATCTCTCCAAAAACGGGAGTTAAACAAAAATTATAGGCTTTTTCATAATCCCATGTGCCGGGTAAAGGGAATCTCTCATCTAATTCATAGCTAGTTATAGCATTTTCTCTATTTTCTACTGCATCCCCAATGGCAAAGGCAGAATGAATACAAGCGTGTTCTCTGATAGTTGGTCCACCAGATAAATGAAGTAATTTAACAAGATAATAACAGCGTTTATTTAAGGGTAATAGGGGATTATCATGGCAAAGCATGGCAACGGAAGAAGCAAAAGATTTATATAATTGTTGATGTTGATAAGGCTTTTCTGTTTGAATTTGATTATAGGCTTTTTTATAAGTCGATTTAATTTCTTTCCAAATATCCATAATTTTAGTTAGCAATTAGCAATTAGTGATTAGTGATTAGCAATTAGCGGTTAACGTTTAATCAATAACTTACTTATATATCAGGAAAGAATTGGTAAATTATGCAAAATAAATTAAATTATACCATTCAGAAATAATAACAATATTCAGTCATTGTAAAGTATGCAAATTTGTCAATTCTTTTTTGTACA
Organism: Cyanobacteria bacterium CG_2015-22_32_23; assembly: GCA_009993045.1. Taxonomy (GTDB): domain Bacteria; phylum Cyanobacteriota; class Cyanobacteriia; order Cyanobacteriales; family Cyanobacteriaceae; genus Geminocystis. The sequence continues at coordinate 29,233 of JAACUG010000084.1, read as the reverse complement.
AAAGTCCTAACATTATTTAACGAAATTTGATAACTTCCATAAAGTTTGAAGATATAATTTTAAGTTGATTATCTATTTTACTAACTGTATATTTTCTTTTTTCTGTTTGATTTGTATTGTCTAAATAAATGTAATTATTTTCTCCAATAAATTTTAATGTATTCATATCTTGATCTACAACTTCTAAGTTTTCTATAATTGTCTTAAATTGTTGAAAAAATTCTGGATTAAATTGTTCTTTAATTTTGGCATTATAAAATGTTTCTATAATTATCTGTATTTCATCATTGAGGTTTTAACTCCTTTACCCATATTATTTGAAGTTTATAAGTTTGTCTCTCGTAATGAATTCCACATGGCACAGAAGTTATTAAGTGTTATTCAAGAGGAAACAGTAATTGTCACTATTCGTATCTACATTGTATGGACATTTACCCTAATAGTCAATATAATTAGTTTGTAGTAGGGGCTTTAGCCCTTATTATTTATAGATATCTTAGTGATAATATTCCTCAAATACTTTCTGCACTAATTCACCATTTAACTTTAAAATCTCATCAGTTAGGCGGATAATTTCAATGTTTGGCAAGGCTTGAGAACGTACTTCATTGACGATATTAATTGCCTCTTGAATATCTTTAGTTAAATGAGTAATAATAGCCAAAGCTATAGCGGTAGAGCGACTTACTCCTTCATGACAGTGAATTAAAAGTGTACCTTCTCCCTTATATTTATCGTAAAAATTATCAGCAAAATCTAGCACTTCATAAATCATATCTTTGGTGATAATTTCATGTCCTAATTGATAATTTTCTGACCAAATATCGTCAAAATCTAATTCTAAAACACTGTGACGATTTTCTTCTTTTTTTTCTTCAATGGAGCTGGGGGCATAAATTCGATAACCGGGATTCATAATCGAAATAACCGCATCTGCATCATCAATATAGTCGTTAACTTCAGGCACACCGCAAATAATAATTTCTACCATAAAATTTTAAAATTTAAAGCAACATTTATTTATCAGGACAATATTTAATTTTTATGCAACAGTTTTATCTTTGGATTGATATAATATCAAAAATTAAAGATCATTTTACCAATTTTGCATTACAGTCAAAACATTAGTCTGATTAGGTAAAAATCCTCCTATAAAAGATGGTACAGATTCATTTGTTACCCAACTAATATTAACGGCGTTACTTATCTTTTGGTAGAAGTTAACTAATTCTAAATAGGGTTCATGGTTATAAAAAATTAAGGCTATTTTCTCTTTTTTTACCCATGGTTTTTTTTGCAATAATTCTTTTTAATTGGGGCTCATTATTAATTTCGGGAATGTCTCAATCTTCGGGAAAAACTTGTTGATATATTTGGTAAGAAATTTCTTGGACGATCCAACTCTGATCTGTTTCTCCTGCTAAACTAAAGAGATCAATTATGATAGGATAAACTGCCTGAGTAAGTTGTAATTGTTTTAAAGAATTAACACTAATTTGTTGTTGTAAAGTTTGAGTTAAATTATTTTCCCCAACGGGCATAATTTCTTGCATTTCTGGGTGAGTATCTGATCTGAAAAATCTATTAATTCAGGGGATAAATTTGAAATTATTTCTAAATTTTGAATTAAAACTACAGTATTTTTTTATTAACAGATAATATTTTTGCTAACATTTTTATTTCTTGTTTATTAACAAAATTTATAGGTAAATAACTATTTTTGATAATATTAAATATATATGGAAAAGCAAGTTTGTAATTAGTTTTTAATAATGTTTATTGATATTATTAGTTATAGGAAAAAAGTCATTATAATTTTACGGAAAAAACTCTTTGTATCATTGTCCATTCTTTTAACCATTCTCCTTTATTGTAATCTTTAGAAGCAATAAGACAAAAATTAAGGTTTTCTTCAAAGTTATTCACAAAACTATTGATCCTACTTGTTCTTAATTCATTAATATAAGGACTAACACAAATAAAAATATTTAAACCTGAAAATGCACTCTCTATTAAAGAAGTAAGATGACTAAGAGAAAATAATTCTACATCCAAAATATTAGAAAATATATGAAGAGTTATATCAACGGATTTATCAATTAAAAAATCTTGTTTATTAGTCGAATCTAAATCTTTATTTATAGTAATAATTTCAGCAAAATTAGCAAACTTTCGTAAATGTAAAGACGCTCTTGATAGAGCAATTGTTGAAGGTTCAACTAAAGTAAATTTATGTTTTTGAAAATCTAAATTTTTAGTTTTTAAATAATCACAAAAAAGCATACTTCCGATTCCTTGCCCACATCCCCAATCAACAACGTGATTAACTTTGGTTAAAACATTATCATCAATTTTACACAACGCATCTAATAATTTAGCTTTGTGCATAGCACTATATCCCACCATATAACGACAAAGTTGTTGTTCATTTTCCAGAATGGCTACCCCTCGTTTTAGAGAATAAAAAGTTGTATCAGAATTATTATCCATCGAGCTAAAATCAACAGATAATTGTCTTATTTCTTCTAAATTAGCTTCAATTTCTAACAATGCTTTTGCATAGTCAGTACCAGTCTCAATTAAGAATACTGGATGCTGATAATCTTGGTAAATTGGTGATACTTTTAAATCAAAATATTCATCGAGAAGTGTTTGTACTTTTTCACTAAAAATATCATAATTATTAATACTATAATCAAGAATTTCTGCAACAATTGTACTTTTTAAAAATGAATAAGGTTGAGCATTCAAAATATACTCTTGAACAGTTTTTTTAATACTATAAACACCTTCACTATTAAATTCCCAAAAATGTTTAACAACTTGTAAATAATAATTGATTAAGGTTATAGTTGGCTTCTCAGAGTTATCTTCTTCAAATTCATCGGCATAAACAAGTTTTTTGATAATGTTTTCTAATCTGTCAGAGTAATCTTGAAATGTTCTAATATCAAGGAAAAAAAGTGCTGCCGCCTCCGTTCGACTACTAACCTGATAATTCTTATTTTTTAAAATTCCATAAAGTAATCTAAACTGAGAAACTAAACCATAACGCTCACACACTTCTAACAATAAATTTAAAAAGTTTAGTATTAATAAATCATTAATATCTAATTGATTAAAAAAGCGATTATAATTTGCAATTATATTTTTTAAGTCCCTGATTTTTTTATGCAAAATGCTATATTTTTGATTCGCAAAATAATCATAGACTTTCTCATAGTTATCTTTTAAAAAAGAAAACAAGGCAGTTTTATTATTAATCAATGTTAGTTTTTCAATCATAAAGAAAAAAATATGTAAATAATTGTTTGTTACTTGTCAAAATTAATTTTTATATTATCTCGCAAAATTTCAATTAATTGATTTCTTATTTCTATAATTTCTCCTATTGTTTTTTTATTAATATCTCCTTTATTTATAGATAAATATTCTTTTGCTAAGTTTTTAAATTCATTGAAAGTTTTTCCATCTATGGATTCAGTATCTTTGTTATTAATGTTATAGCTAATATTGTTTTTATCTTCATTAGTTTTAGTATCATCACTAAATTCTTGTTGAGATTGATTTATTGAATGTTTTTGATTTATTATCTCATCTTCTGTCCTATCATAATTATCTTTTAAATGACGAATTTGATTATTTAATTCCTCAATTGTTTTCTCATAATCAGATTTTTTTTTATTTTCTAGTCTTCCTTGTTCTTTAATAAAATCATCTTTTAATTTCCCGATTATATTAAAAAACCATTTCTTTAGTAAAGGCTCTAAAATATCATTAATATTTTTCAATATAGAATTTTCATCTATGACATTTTCTATTTTATCTTTTATTCTTGTGTAAAGATTTTCAACTATTTTGTCTTTTTCTTCTAAATCTTTTGTATAAATATTATTTAAGTATTCATCGGATAAAAATTCTGTTCTTTTTTGAGCATAAATTACTGTATCTAAAATTTTATAGTAATCATAACTATCATCTTGGGTTTGATCTTCAAATTGAGGCAACCATTCATCTAAGTAAGAAAATATACTAATCTTCGATGGTTCTTTTTTGTTATTAAAAGTTCTTTGATAAGCACTTTCTATTAAATAATAATCCATTTTCGAGTTAAGCTCAAACTTGACTTTTAAATTTGCATCAATGTCGTCAAATTTATACTCATTATGAAAACTTTTATAACCATTGTATAAACCAAAAACTAAAGCAATTTGTTCAATGTATTCAAATTTCTTGTCTAAAATTTCTCGCAATAATGTTTCAGATGTATATGGTTTGTCATTACTTCCATACTGAGCTAAAAAGCATAATAAATATAGTTCTCTATTATGCTCTACTAGGCTATCTAAGTTTTGAATTTTATTTTTTAGTCCACCAATTTCCAGATGAATTTGTTTTTCCTCAGCAACACGCTTTAATTCTTCTATTGATAATTGTTTCTTTCCTATTTCTTTTTGTATTAATTTCCAATCATCTGTTTCAGAATCGGTAAGTAAACCAGAATAATTAAAACCATCTTTTAATATTTTTTTTGCTTTTAATTTCTCAAAATCACTAGATATTTCTGAATTGATGTTAGAAACAAAAGACAAAAAATTGGCAACATTGACTTCTTGACAAACAGAACGCATTAAAGAAATGCCACCTAATAAATTATCAAATTTAGAGATATTTTTAGAATAATCTTCTGTTGCTATATGTTTGTTTAGTGACTCAAAATTGATTTCGCTAAAATTACTAGGAACTTCAATTTGAAAAAGAAAGTCTGGGATGAATGCAGTTCCTTTATTAATTTTATAGCTAATATTTTCTTGATTTTCTTTACTTGTCAACCAAATAGTTTTGATCCTAGAAATAGGCAAAGGTTTAGACAATAATTTAAGTTCTTTTTCTTCCGTTTCCACTAAGAAATTTTCATCTTCTGTATCGATAATCAACTCTAAACTACAGTCACAATCCTTGATCCATTTACACTGTGATATGAGGATGACATTAAAATTTGATTGAATATCGTATATACGGTTTTGATAACAATTAGCAGAACAAATCAAAGCACTTGAATAATAATGAGATAGATTCTGATAATTGAGAGGCAAATAATATGTTTTCATAGTCTTTTTATAATGTTATTGTTTCGTAAGTATTGGGGTGTAAACCATCGGGAACTGTATCACACAATAAAAATAGATTTCTTCTTGTTCTGGTCAAAGCGACATAGTAGTCGTTTTCACTAACTACATACAAATTCTTAATATTATCCCTATATAGGTGAAATTTAGGTATTATTACCGTGTCAAATTCTAAACCTTTACAGGACTTGAATGTCGTAATATGTATGTTTTGTATAGTTTCTATTTCGTCTCCGTCATGATAATAACGAGAATAACTAGCACCAATTTCATTAAGAATCGACTCATAATAATCAACCTGTCTCTGCAAAGGTACTAAAATTACCAGATTCTCCGTAGATGGGTTATCTTCAATTAATTCCTTCAAAACATTTTTCACTTTATTATCATTATCTGCTATTACTAATTTTGGTTTTTGTCCTCTTACCGCCAATTGTTCATTAATGACAAAATGAGGGAAAATGTTTTTTACAAATCTTAGAATTTCCCCTGAGTTTCTAAAATTTTCGTAAAGCTCATAAGTTTTATTATAGAATAACTCTTGAAGTGTAGATTCTGAACATCCATGGTCATATAGAGATTGTCTCTCATCCGCACCATAGGACACCATTTTGGCATATTTTTTGATCGTTTGATATTTTTGCACAGAAACGTCTTGTGCTTCGTCAACAATTATTTCATCGTATTCTGATGGGTTCATAGTCCATTTATATGTCCTAGCAATACTACTACCTGCATTGCCGTCTTCTCTTTCAGCAACATTTCCAAGATAATATTCCAAAGACTTTGTGTAGGTTAACAATAAACTTCGTCTTCCCCTACGTTGCCAATTTTCAATATGTCGCCACAAAGACACTACTGTTTTACCAGTACCCGGTCCTCCTTTCAAATGAAATGGTTGATCAGTAAAAACCGCAGCTTGTTGATCTAGTGTCAAGTCATCGATTTTTGGTAATCTAAATTGGTATGACATGAATTAATTACCTAGCAATGTGTTTAATTACTATACATTAGTATAAATAAATCTATATTGAGCTATTATATAACTTTAGCTACGATTGAATTTAACAAGACAATAATATTTCAATTTTTTGATCGACAAAAACTGAGGATTTTTTTTGCTATCACATAGATATTTCTCATAAATATTATATAGGCTTATAGTAAAGACTTTAGCCCTTATTTTAAGAAATATAGTCGATGTGTGATGATAATTGGAATTATTGAAGAATTGATTTTTTTTTTCGCTAAAATTAAAATTAAATGACACAACTCTTATGAGGAAATCTGAATTATGATTATCAGTGTTAGCCGCCGCACAGATATACCTGCTTTTTATGCTAAATGGTTTATGAATCGTATTTATGATGGTTACTGCAATGTACCAAATCCTTTTAATCAAAAGCAGATTTCTTGTATTTCATTACAACCTAAAGATGTTGATATAATTGTTTTTTGGACGAGAAATCCTAAGCCATTATTACCTTATTTAGAAGAATTAAATCAACGAGGTTATAATTATTATTTTCATTTTACAATCATAAATAATCCTGTTTTTTTGGAAACAAATAATCCTCCTCTTAAAACTGCAATTAAAGTCTTTCAAGAATTAGCTGATTTTATCGGTTATGATAAAGTAATTTGGCGTTACGATCCTATTGTTTTAAGTAATTTAACTGATGTTGAGTTTCATTTGAATAATTATGAATATATTGCTAAAAAGTTGTCCAATTATACTCAAAGATGTGTGATTAGTATTTTAGATAGCTATTCTAAAAGTAATAAACGACTTAAGCTACTAGAAAAAGAACATAATTTTCACTTATTTACATTTAAAAATAATGAGGATAAGTTTGATAAATTATTGGGAAATATTGGAAAAATTGCGAAAGACAATAAACTTGAAATATTTAGTTGTGCAGAAGAAATTGATTTAGAAAGCTACGGAATCAAACATGGAAAATGTATAGATGACGAATATATTGAAAAAGTGTTTTATAAAGACGTTATTCATAAAAAAGATCCTTCACAAAGAGAAGCCTGTGGATGTGTAGTTAGTAGAGATATAGGTATGTACGATACTTGTTTATTTGGTTGTCAATATTGTTATGCAACGACAAACTTCGATAAATCAAAGGAAAATAATAAACTTCATAATCCCGAATCACCCTCTCTAATTGAATATTATCAAACACTTAAAAATGATAAATTAATTCAGTTAACACTGTTTTGAATACTAGGTTATATTGATACCTTAATATACTTATCAATTTATATTTAAATTTTCAACAATAAACATATCATTAAGTATTATTTTTATGATAATTTTAGTATCTCTTAAAACCTTAAATCTTTTCAACTGAATAATATTATCTTGGTATCTTGAGATAACCGAATCTTGGACTAAATTACCATCTTCATCAAATAACATTAACTCTAAATTTGTTGGGAAAAAGGAATTTTCAGTTAAAGAATGTAATTGAATAACTACTGCTAATTTTTGTTTCCAAATATAAAGTTTGACATCTTTACTTCTCAACCATTGAGGGAAAAGAATGGAATACCAATATCTTTCCGTTGCCGTCATTTGTTTATAAGCCTATTGTTGTGCTTCTGAAGAAGATAATTTTTTTAATTCTAACCAAACATTAGCATCTTTTATTAACTGAATTAAAAAGGCGCTAACAAATTTTTTAGAAGTTAATAAACCATTTTTTTTATCTTTTATCCAAAGATTTATTTCTTGTAATTTATTAGTTAAATCAGGACATATTTTTTGAGCTTCACAAGTCAGTAAATCCAAATGTTGTTTAACTTCTTTTCCTTGCAAAATAAAAACTCTCCCTTTGATTTACAAAATAAAACTTTCCCGTAATTTAATATTACCTAAACTCACCTCAAGAGCAAATTTAACTCCAATAGGTGCGCTAAAACGTTTTAATTGAATATAGTTATCAGCATTCCTTGAAATTACGGCTTCTTGAATTAAATTACCCTCATCATCCATCGCCGTTAACTTCAAATTTGGTGGTAAATAAGTGATTCCTTGACGGGGATGAATTTGCACTGTTATCGCAATTTTACCTTGATTATTCGGCACACAAGCCATTAATAAAACCAGAGATTGCTCACCTAATTTAATACCTAAATCGATAAGTTTAGCGGCATTAATAATGTTTGCTTCATTGTCAAAATTAGAAGATTGATTACGAGTAGCAAAAGCTAAATTTTCTTCATTGAATAATGAATCTGCTTTTAACCAGCCTTGTTCAAAAATATCATCTAACCAACCACTTATTTTTACTAAGTTTTGATTAATTTTATTAGTTATAGGAGTAGAAATATTATTGAGTTTACTTTCATTATTATTAACTATTAAATTGATATTTTGATTAATTTTATTAACCATATTAGGAGTAATTAAATTGACGTTTTGAGTTATGCCATGATTAACTGTTGGGTTAATATTTTCAGTGGTATCATGATTAACTATTGGATTAATATTTTCAACTATATCTTCTCTTAAATTATCATTAATATCATGACTGGTAGTAATAATATTAACCGCATCAGAATTTAAACAAGATTGATATAAAGACTCTCTCCAATCATCATTAATAATAAAACTAGCCCATTGAGGAAAAGGAATTAAAACTCTGGGAGAATAATGTAATTTTCGTCCCCAATTATTAATTAATTCTTCCCCTTGAATATCTTTAATCTTTGATAATTCTGATATTTTTACTCGCTCAGAATCGCAAAATTCTCTGGCAACTAACATCACATTTAAGTCTTCAATTAAATCATTTTTTTCTAAACTATAAGTTTTTTCTAATGGGCTATATTTACCAATAGTTTTTAATTGTTGATGAGTAGTATAACCCCAAACTCTAAGCCAATTTTCCTCTAAATCTAATTGAATTGGTAAGTAATAATCTGCCTCCCATTCAGGAATATCAATCCATTCTTGAGGCACATTAAATTCTTCTAAATTATCTTTATCAGTGGGAATTAAAATAATTTTCGTTTTACCAATAGTAATAGTTGTGCCGTTAATAAACTCCCAAATACTATTTAATTTTTTATTATCAAAATATATTTTAGGTTTTGTTTCTAAATCTCCTTCTTCTTCTAACCAATGGATAAAAATTTCCGCCGCTAGACTATTCAAATAGGCTTGAAAACGAGCTAAATCAGAAGAATGATTAACAGATTTTTTCCAATTTTCTTGTTTTTCTTCCTCGCTAAATCCTAACCATAGTTGATTAGGATATAAGTCAATTAATGTTTCTAATTTAGTTAAAGTTTTCATAATTTTTACTAATTTTAATAATATTTATAAACAATCTCTAAAATTTTTATTTTTAGGTAAATTATAATCCCCCTTAATAGGGGGTACTTTCTTTAATATTTGGCTCTTTTTTAAGGGAGGCTAGAGGTAATCAATTATCCCAATATTATCTCATTTATTTAGGAATTCAAACTACCATAAGGAGCTTGATAAAACCATTGTTCAAGAAAATTATCAATTTGTTGATTATCATAGGCAATATTAATTTTATATTTATTATTTACATAAGTAATTAAATTAACTTTTAAAATCTTTTTAACGTTAGCTAATTTTTCGTCAACTTCTATTTCTGTTAGGTTGAAACGAAGAGCAATTTCTTTATTATTTAAACCAATATGTTTTTCATTAACTAATTGATAATCACCGCCATATTTTAGAATAACTAAAGTTTTTTGCTCAGATTCTAAGCCTAAGAAAATATCTTGCAATTTTAAGTAAAATGGTTTTTCATAACAGTTATTTAACCAATGTTCTATAGAGTTTTTTACACTATTTAATTCAGGAGAAATAAGAGATTGAATTTTTACTTTTAACTCTTCTTTTATATTTTCTTTTTGTTGTAATCTAGTTTGAACTTCACGAACAAAAGTTTTTAAAATTGCACCAGTGATTTTTGTCTTCTCTCTTGATACTTTAGATTGTTGACTATTTAGTAATTCAGCAATCGTACTTTGTTTTAAGCCTAAACCATAATTTAAAGCTAATAATTGACTTTTTTTATAGTCATTATTTTTGATGGTTTGTAAATTTTTTACTAAAATTAAATTAACTTCTTGTTTATCTAATAAACCGAATAAACTGTCAGCTTCTTTTGCTTTTAATTCATCTATTTTTGCCTTTAATTCTTCTTGTTTTTTTCTGAATAAAACTGTTTCTAATGTTAATGTATTATTTTCATTAGCATCATTATTTTCTGACTGCATCGGTAAATGATAAGAGTAAGCAGAAGGACGTTGTATTTTTTTATAGTTAGTTAAAGAATCATGACATTTTTTCATTGCAGTTTCAAAAAATTTAGGAGAAATATTCACTTCATTTTTTAGAGTTACCATACTTAAATTAGTTTCTGGTAAAGATTGATAGAGATTCAGTATTTCCTTAATATTTTCTGGGGTAGGATTAACTAATTTTCCTCCTTTTTCTTTAGTTTTGACACCATTATAAACTTGTTGAAAACACTGCAATAATAACACAAAAATTGAGATATATTCTTGAGAATAGCCTTGATTTTTTAAAGCAATTTCAAGATTAGTTTTCGTGCTATTTTTAAGCAATCCCCAAAAGGTATATTTACCGATGCCATATTCTTGATAAATACCATCTCGAATAACATTTTTTAACCATCTTTGAGAGTAAGTATTAATATGAGAAATAGTAGGATTAAATTTACTAAATTCTTTGATTAATTTATCGCTGTTAGTAACAGTATCTCTTAAAATGTTAAATGCTTTGAGATATTTTTCTACCTCAGAAATATTTTTGACATAAATATTATTATTATCAAAAAAGTTTTTGACTACCCAATAACAATTCCAATCAAGATAAGCTATTAAATGAGATTTAGCTAAAACATCACTATTGATTCTATTTAACCAATAAATAAAACACTGATTTTCGTCAAGATTAACTAATTGATGATCTACGATATTTTTAACTAACTTTACATCTTTTTGCCAAGATACTGTGATGTAATTTTGTTTTTCCTCCCACACTAAAAAATTAGAAAATTTTGCGGTAATATTTAGACGAGAAGGAATATCGGATATTGTCATATTTTCTTTTGTTAAAGTAATTTTGTAAATATCTTTATGAATTGAAAATCGAGATTTATGATTAAATGCCAATCATTAATAAAAATAATGCTTATGGAGGTGAGTATCTCAAGGAATTATCCATAAATCTTTCGTTAGCTATTTATCTGCATCTAAGATGGTAACGAGGCAATAAAGTAAGGTTTTTCTTCCACACATATTTACGATTTAGCATTTATCCTCTTTTTTTTATCCCACTTAATTATCAGGAGAGGTTTTGTTTTTTATGCAAGTTTTTCGATAAATTTCTCTAAAATTTTTTTGATGACTATAGGATTCGTCATAATAGTTTTTGGTGTTAGTTTTCAACGGTTATATTTAACATATCCCGACATTTACGAAATTATCTATCATTAAATGCGAATGAGGAAAATGAGATTGAGATTACTTATGTCATACGATAATCTGATTCTAAAAATTCTTTAACATTGAGAATAGAAATACCTTGAAAGGGATGCAACACCTATAAATCAGCTTATTTGATTATCTTCCCTACTTCTTTACTTTATTTGGATAAAGTGAAAATAAATAAACAAATTTAAAGTGAAATAAAGATTATGAGTATAAATATTACTGGTTTAATAGATGGTTTTGTTGCTGATAATTTACAAAACAATGCTAGAAATAGTTTTTCCTATCGTAATAACAATCATAATGACAATAACGATCATAATGACAATAATGATCATAATGACAATAATGATCATAATGATGGAAATGATCACAATGATGGAAATGATCACAATGATGGAAACCAAAGCAATGGAATAGGTAATAACAGTAGTAATGATCATTTATTCAGCAATGAAGGTGATGACGATTTAAGAGGTGATAACGGCGATGATTCCGTTAATGGTGGTAACGGTAATGATGATTTATTCGGAAATGAAGGTGATGACGATTTAAGAGGGGATAACGGTGATGATTCCGTTAATGGTGGTAACGGAAGTGATCATTTATTCGGCAACGAAGGCAATGATGATTTAAGAGGTGATAACGGTAACGATTCCCTTGATGGTGGTAACGGTAATGATGATTTATTCGGAAATGAAGGTGATGACGATTTAAGAGGGGATAACGGTGATGATTCCGTTAATGGTGGCAACGGTAATGATGATTTATTCGGAAATAAAGGTAACGATGATTTGAGAGGTGATAACGGTAATGACGATTTGAGAGGAGATAACGGTAACGATACTCTTGATGGTGGCAACGGTAATGATCACTTATTCGGAAATGAAGGTAATGATGACTTGAGAGGTAGTGTTGGTAATGATATTTTAAACGGTAATAACGGTAACGATACTTTAAACGGTGGTAACGATAATGACTCCCTTGATGGTGGTAACAATAATGATTCTCTTAATGGTGGTAATGGAAGTGATCATTTATTCGGAAATGAAGGTAATGATAGTCTAAGTGGTAGCGTTGGTAATGATACTTTAACAGGAAATAAAGGTAACGATGATTTGAGAGGTGATAACGGTAATGACGATTTGAGAGGAGATAACGGTAACGATACTCTTGATGGTGGTATTGGCAATGATAATTTATTCGGTGGGAATAATAATGATGATTTGAGAGGGGGTAATGGTAATGACGATTTGAGAGGAGATAACGGTAACGATACTATTGATGGTGGTATTGGCAATGATAATTTATTCGGTGGGAATAATAATGACGACTTGAGAGGCGGTAACGGTAACGATACTATTAATGGTGGTAATAACAATGATATTCTTACTGGTGGGAATAATAATGATATTCTTACTGGTGGTAGTGGTTCAGACATCCTCACAGGTGACAGTGGTAATGATACCCTCAATTTAGGTCGCAATGATCGTATGAGTGATATTGTTCGCTATAGTTTAGGAAGTGGTGTTGACACTATTAACGAATTTGTTAAAGGAAGCGATAAATTAAGTTTCACCAATATCTCATTTATCGATGTTAAAGTATCTGGTTTTAATACAGAATTACGATTAGGAAATGGTATTTCTGGTGACGGAGATTTCGGTACAGGAAGCCTTTTAGTTACTATAAAAGATACCACAGGATTTTCTAGCGCTCAATTAGGTGTTAATGGTAGCAGTTTAGATGTTGCAAATACGGCTCAATTTTTCTTTGCTTAAGTTATTCTGAAAAATCCTCCTAAATCATTAGGAGGCAAATATTCATCCTTGCACTTTTTTTGATTAACTGAAGAAAAACTGATTGATAATGAAAGTGACAATATTTTATTTACCCAAACTTATCAATCATGACAGAAATTAACTGGCAAAAACTGCAAAATGGCTCTGATATTCGAGGTGTTGCTTTAACAGGAGTAGCAGGAGAAGAAGTTAACCTTACTCCTGAAGTTGTCGCCATTATTAGCAAGGCTTTTTCTTTATGGTTAAGTCAACAAAAACATAAACCCACTTCTGAGTTAACTATTTCTTTAGGTAGGGATAGTCGTTTATCGGGTGAAACTTTAATGAATGCTTCTCTCAATGCGATCGCCAGTTTAGGGGTAAAGGTGTATGATTTTGCCATGGCTTCCACTCCTGCTATGTTTATGAGTACGATTACAGAAGGTTATAAGTGTGACGGTGCAATTATGTTAACCGCTAGTCATCTGCCTTTTAATCGTAACGGCTTGAAGTTTTTTACCGATAAAGGAGGTTTAGAAAAACAAGATATTACCGAAATTCTTGCCATAGCACAAAAAAGAGAGTTTCCGAAAATTGAAGAAAAAGGTAACATCGAAAAACGTGATTTTATGTCGGTTTATGCTAACCAATTTGTTACCAAAATTCGAGAATCTGTTAACCATCCTGATAATTATGAAACTCCCTTACAAGGCTTGAAAATTATTGTAGATGCAGGAAATGGTGCTGGTGGTTTTTATGCTACGAAAGTTTTGTTACCTTTAGGCGCAGATATACAAGGCAGTCAATTTTTAAATCCTGATGGTAATTTTCCCAATCATATTCCCAACCCTGAAAATAAAGAAGCTATGATGTCCATTTCTGAGGCGGTGATTAATCATCAAGCCGATTTTGGTATTATATTTGATACTGATGTAGATCGCAGTGCCGCCGTTGATAGTCAAGGAAAAGAATTAAATCGTAATAAATTAATTGCCTTAATTAGTGCCATAATTTTAAAAGAACATCCACAAAGTACTATTGTTACTGATTCTATTACTTCCGATGGTTTAACTCAATTTATCGAAGAAGAATTAAAGGGAAAACATCATCGTTTTAAAAGAGGTTATAAAAATGTAATTAATGAGGCTTTACGGTTAAATCAAGAGGGTGTAGAATCATGGTTAGCCATCGAAACTTCGGGACACGCTGCGTTAAAAGAAAATTATTTTCTCGATGATGGTGCATATTTAGTTACTAAATTATTAATCGAATTGGCTAAATTAAAACTAGAAAATAAAAATTTAATTGACTTAATTAATAGACTAAAAGAACCCGTAGAAAGTGAAGAATTTAGGTTAATAATTACCGCAAAAAATTTTAAAGAATATGGAACTCAAATTATCGAAAAATTAACAGCATTTAGTGCTAGTCAAACTGACTGGAATATTGTGCCTAATAATTATGAAGGTATTAGGATTTCTTGTGAAAATGAATCAGAAAAAGGGTGGTTTTTATTACGTTTATCTCTTCATGATCCAGTTTTACCCTTAAATATAGAAACAAATATTGAAGGTGGAGTAAATAAAATAGCTAGTCGTTTATGGACATTTTTTGATCAATTTGAAGAATTAAATTATCATCATTAGAAGCTGTTTAAAAAGCCCCCAACTTTGGGGGAGTCAAACTTGTGAAAGTCCCCAGTATTGGGGATTTAGGGGCAAATAAAATAAAAGGTAATAACAAATAATATTACGAAGACAAGTAATTCTCAATTCCTAATTTATTAATTTGTTTAAAAAAGCTAATAAATCTTCTTCTCTAAATGGTTTACTAACTAACCAACCTTGAATAAAATCACATTTAAGTTGTTTCAATAATTTTTTTTGATTATCTGTTTCTACTCCCTCAGCTACTACTTTCATTTTATAGCCTTTAGCTAAAGTAATTACTGCGGAAACTAGGGCTTGATCTTGTTCATTAATTGCTAAATCACTGATAAAAGATTGATCTATTTTAACAACATTAAAAGGGAATCTTTTTAAGTAACTAAGAGAAGAATAACCCGTACCAAAATCATCTAAAGAAAATTTTACTCCTAGTTGTGATAATTCATTAATAATAATTTCAGTTTTATCTACATTTTGCATTAAAATAGTTTCGGTAATTTCTAGTTCTAAATATTCAGGATTAAATTGTGTTTTATGTAAAATATTTTTGACTTGTTGAATGAAATTATCTTGTTGAAATTGTTTAACAGAAACATTAACAGCTATTACCATTTTAGGATAACCTAAATCTTGCCATTTTTTCCCTTGCAAACAAGCAGTTTCTAAAACCCATTCACCAATAGGAATAATTAAACCTGTCTCTTCCGCTAAAGGAATAAATTTTGATGGAGAAACCACTCCTAAATCTGGATGTTGCCAACGTAATAAAACTTCTAATGCACTAATTTTATTAGTATTTAAGTCTAATTGTGGCTGAAAATTTAAGAATAATTCTTGATTATCTAAAGCGTTATATAAACTATTTTCTAACTCAAATAATAACATCTGTTCACCGCTTAATTGAGTTGTATAAAACTGACAATTATTTTTACCCATTTGTTTAGCTCGAAATAAGGCTATATCGGCATTTTTAATTAAAGTTTTTTCTTCTAAACCATCTTTAGGATAAATAGAAACGCCAATACTACAAGTAACGTAAATAGTATATTTTTTTATGATAAAAGGTTCTTTTAAACTATTAATAATCTTTTGTGCAATTTGATTTATTCTGGGTAAATTATCCTTTAAAGGCACAATGACAGTAAATTCATCTCCTCCCCACCGTGCGAGAAAACAATCTTCTGGAAGGTTAGAAACTAGACGATAAGAGAAATTTTCTAATAGTTTATCTCCTGTTGTATGATTTAAAGTTTCGTTGATATTTTTAAAGCGATCTATATCAATAAAAAAAATAGCAAGTTGCTCATTATTTGTTTTAACATTATTAAGATATTGTTCTAATTTCCAATAAAAAAATTCTCGATTAGGAATACCTGTTAAAGAATCATGAAAAGCCTGATATTTTAGTTTTTTTTCTGAAATTTTACGTTTAGTAATATCAAAAATATAGCTCCTAATAACGTTTTGTTTCGATAAATAATGTATATATTGGTCAAAATATTTATCTTTAATTTTTATTTCTCTAATAATCAATTCTCCGTTAATCTGATTAGTATTACGAGTTAAACCAGCAATTAAAGGGTTAGTAATATTCTCTTCATTAAATAATTCACTAAAACATAAATTTGCAGCAGGGTTACTATAAATTATTTTGCCATTAAGATCAAATTCTATAATGGGATTTGGAGACAATTCAGGAAAAGAAGCTAACCTTTTAATATCTTTTTGACTAAGATTTTGATTGAGATTTTCTTCCGAAAGAATTAAAGTATTTTGTAATTGTTCTCTTGTTAATTCAGAAGATAAAGCTATATTATTTTGCTGAATTTTTGAGTTTAAATCACAAAAAGGGAAATATTCTGATAACGCATTTTCTTGTTTATAAATAGCTTTTATTTCACTGCTACCAAACATAATAATATCACCATCTTCTAGTTGATGATAAATAGTTTTTTTTTCGTTAACGACAATACCATTTTGACTTCTTTGTCCTTTTAAATCACCATCAATTAAAATATATGAACTGTTATCTTTTCCTACATCTTTTCTGATTAAAGTGGCATGATTTCTCGATACAGCTTCGGAATATAATTTAATATTACTATCAGAATGACGACCTATAGAATAAACACTTTCGGTTAAAGAAATTACTATTTTTTCACTACAATTTTCAGGAGATAGGAATAAAAAATGATTTTTTTTTTGATTGGGATTAGGCATAAATATATTTACTCTAAATCATAATTAGAACGTGCTAAAAATGTAGTTATTTCCTCGACATTGACAGGTACACTTAACCAATTACCTTGTATTTCTTTGCATCCTAATTGTAATAATTTTTCAACTTGTGCTTTTGTTTCTACTCCCTCAGCTACTACCCTCAAATTAAAACTTTCTGCAATGGCAATCATTGCCGTAATCATAGCTTTATCTTGATTATTATTGATAAAATTTTGTATCACAGGAAGATCAATTTTTAAAGTGGAAAACTGAAATTGTTTTAAATAACCTAAAGCCGAACTACCACTACCAAAATCATCTAAAGCCACTCTTACTCCTAATTGTGTTAATTCTGTCAATGTTTTTGCCGCTAATTCTATATCTGTGCCGATGGTTTTTTCTGTAATTTCTAACTCTAATAAATTGGGATCTATTTGAATTTTATATAAAATATTTTTAATCATTCCCGCAAAATTAGGTTGATGAAATTGCTGATTAGATATGTTAATACAAATTGGTTGATTTGTTAAATTCAAATTATCTCTTTGCCACAATTGTCTTTGAAGACAAGCGGTTTCAATTACCCATTCTCCGATAGGTACAATTAAACCTGTTTCTTCTGCTAAAGGAATAAATTGATCTGGAGTAACTCTACCTAAATCAGGATGATCCCATCTAATTAACGCTTCTAACCCTGTTATAGTATAGTTTTCCGTGTCAATTTGTGGCTGATAATATAATGAAAACTCATTTCTATGCAAAGCGTGGGCTAATAATTTTTCAATTCTCAGTAATCTTTCAATTTCTACCTGTATTTTAGGATCAAAGAATTTATAATTATTACTTCCTGCTTCTTTACTCTTAAATAACGCAGTTTGTCCTTGATTAAGTAAAATCTCTGCTGTTACATTTGTCGCTTCTTGAGATTTAATGGCGATACCCATACCACTTTTTATATGTATTTTTTTATTTTCGAGAAAAAATGGCGGTTTTAAAGATTCTAACATCCGATTACAAACTCTTCCGACATCTTTAATACTTCTAACTTGAGGTAAAAGACAAATAAACTGTGATAATTCCCAGTGTGCTACGGTATCCCCCGAACGTAAAGACGCTCTTAAACGTTTCCCGAAACCATCTAAAATATTCGATTTCAGGCTATAGGAAAGGTTTTCTTGATTTTCTTCCAAAATTTCTAATTCAAGGAAAATTATGCACAATAAACCCGTATAACGACGACTATTAGCAATGGCAGTATTAAACTGTTCCATAAATAATTGCCGATTCGGTAAACCTGTTTCTAAATCATATAATCCCTGTTCTTGAATAAAAGTCTCTTGATGAATATTTTTTGTAGCAGGACGTACAGCAAAAGAAAGGATAGTTTGATCTCCGTAGCTAACCCAAGTAATATTAGATTCTAGTTCAACTAATAATTTATTTTTACTTTGATAATTAAATTGTTTCAAAAAGTTTTTTTCTTTTTTGGAGGCTAAAATTAAGTCAATCTGTTCATCTAAAGTGGCGGTATTAAGATCAATTAAATCATATAATTTTAAAGAATAAACTTCCTCTAAACCATAACCAAGTAAATCAGCTAAAGCATTGTTTGCTTCTAAAATCTTTTTGTTATTAGCATCTACTAAAAAAATTCCTTCTTTTGTTTGACTAATAAACGCTTTATATCTTTGCTCACTTTCCTTTAATTGAGTTTCTAAAACCTTTCTTTTCGTAAAATCAAAAACATAACTTCTAATTAATTTTTTGTCCGATAAATAATGAATATATTGTTCAAAAACTTGATCTTTTATGGTAACTTCTCTTACAAATAATTTATTATTTTTACCATGATTTTCAATATTTTTAATTAAACCTAATAAAAGAGGATGATTTTCCGTTATCGGACTATTTTTTAATTCAGGAAATTTAGTTACTGCCGAAGGATTTAGATAAGTAATTTTCCCTTCCCAATCCATTTCAATGATCGGATTTGGACTTAATTCAGGAAAAGAAGCTAATTTTGTAATCTCAGAATCACCGTTAGAGTTTCTGGCACTGAAAGTATCACTATCCCCTGATTCCATATTAGGTTCAGAAATCACTAAAGTCTGTTTCATCTCACGATGTTGAGTCGCATTTTGACTTAGAGTCTGTACTTTATTATTACTACGAACAGTACTTTCAGATTCCACCGATTGCTGAAAATCTCCTGATTGTAATAAAGCTAAATCAGATATATTATTTAACACATAATAACTACCTTGAATTTCTAAACCAAAGCGAATTATATCTTCGTGTTTTAACTCTTGAACTAAACATCTTTTATCATTAATAAATATCCCATTTGTGCTACGATTACCTTGTAAATCACCGTCTAAAAGCCAATAAGAAAAAGCCCTATTTTTCATATCCGTTCGACGTAATAAAGTGGCATGAAAACGGGATACTTTTTTTGAGATTAAAGGAATTTTATTACGAGGATCTCTTCCGATGGAATAATTTGCTTCCTCTAAAATAATAGTTTGTCTTGAATTTTCATCTTCTAATACTAAAACATGAGTTGTAGTTTGTAAATCTTTATTTAAACTTGTTTTTATATAGTCGCTATTCATAGGATTTTAAAATAATAATAATGTAACTTCGATAATTAATTTTAATAGTTAATTCATGATAGAATACTCCGATTTATGAAGAAAATTAGTTGCTTCTTTAAAAGGTAAAGGACGACTAAATAAATTACCCTGAATTTCCAGACAACCTAAATCTCTAAGTAATTCCATTTGTTCTAATTTTTCTATACCTACAGCTACCAATCGACTACCATAACCTTGACAAAAAACTGCCATTCCTTGAATGAGCGCTTTGTATTTAATATTTTCTTCTAATTGATTAACCACGCTAGGACTAATTTTTATTGTATCAAAAGACACTTTTTGTAAATGAACTAAAGCGGAATTTCCAGCACCAAAATTGTCAAAACATAAACGAACTTTTAAAGCAGATAATTGAGCTAAAATTTCGTAAGCTGATTCTGCATTTTGGAGAAAGCAATTTTCAGTAATTTCTAATTCTAATAATTCTGGTGGTAGTTCACTTTGGTCTAAAATTTTTTCGATCATTTCCACAAAATTAGGTTGAGAAAACTGTCTTGCAGAAATATTAACCCCGATAGGAAGGGGCGAAATATTTTCCTTTTTCCATGTATTTATATTTAAAGTAGCGGTTTGTAATATCCATAATCCTAAAGGTAACATAAAATCAGTTTCTTCGGTTAATCGTAAAAAATGACGAGGAGTCACTTTCCCTAATTCTGGATGATCCCACCGTAATAATGCTTCTAAACCCGTTAATTTTCCCGTTAAAGTATCTATTTGTGGTTGATAACATAAGAAGAATTGTTGTTCTTTAATGGCACTACCAATTAAATTTTCTAACTTTAATAAACTAGCAGTTTTCGGACTAATAGAAAACCCTGTTACACCATAATTATTATTTACTGTTTTAGTTTGTTCTAATGTTGTTAAACTATTTTTAATAAACAGTGAAAGTTCGTCACCATCAATGGGATAAATAGATAAACTTATATTCAAATTTAGTTTTATATTGACAGAAGATTCTTGTAAAAATTGCTCTAATGTTGAAGACATTTTTTTTGCTATTTTAGCTGGATCTCTTGGCCCTTTTATGCGGGGAAATAAAACTATAAATTTATTATCATCCCATCTCGCAATTAAATCTCCTACCCTTAAACAAGATTGTAATGTTTGCGCAAAATTTCTAATTAATCTGTCTGCTAATTCAACACTATTATTCTGTTTATATTCATTAAAATTATTGATTTGTGCTACTATTACTCCCATTAAATATTGATAACGTTCCGCATTGGCGATCGCCACGGCTAATTGCTCATTAAATAACTTCTGATTAGGTAAACAAGTAAGAGAATCATGAAAAACAGGATAAGTAGCTAAACCAGTATTTTGGGAAGGTTGAATATTTCTTACCACAAAACAAAAAATATCCTTATTTTGATAATTAATAAAACTAACACTAGATTCCAAATTAATCAGACTACCATCTTTACAACGATATAAATATTGTCCGACAAAATCCTGTTTAGTTTCTAAAACATTAGTTAAATCTTGATTAAAACCCGTTAAATCACTAGCAATAATATTATAAAGAGTTAAGTTAGTAATTTCTTCGCTAGAATAACCTAAGAGTTTTATATAGGCATCATTAGCTTCAATAATCCGTCTGTTGCTAGTATAAGCTAAGAAAATTCCTTCCGAAGTTTGTCGCACAATAGCACGATAACGAGCTTCACTTTCCCTTAATTGTCCTTCTGCTTGTTTCCTTTTAGTAAAATCGAAAATATAACATCTAATTAACTTCTTTTCAGAAAGATAATGAACGTATTGCTCAAAAACTTCAGCACCAATTTTAACTTCTCGTAAAAATAAATTACCCTGACGATTATTATATTCTGTTAACAAACCAGAGAGAATAGGATGATCTAATTTATCCTCATAAATAGTGTCAAACTTAATACTAGCAGCAGGATTAACATAAGTAATATTACCATCCCAATCTAACTCAATAATGGGATTCGGACTTAATTCAGGAAAAGAAGCAAGACGAATTAACTCTTGTTGATCTTCTGTATTACTAGACTCTTCTTGTTTACCAATCATAGTTTCGCTAGATTGATTAGTCAGAGTAACACGAGAAGGATTAATTCTATCTAAACCATCAGGGTTAAATAAATCAATACCTGAATCTGTGGGAATAATATAATAATTAGCTTTAGCTTCATTAGCAAAACGGATGGTATCACCATGTTTTAACTCATGGGAAATGCTAGAATGTCCATTAATTAAAATACCGTTAGTACTTTTTTTCCCTTGTAAATCTCCATCCATAATGCGATAAGAAAAACCATTATTATCATCATCATTGATTTTACGAATTAAAGTAGCATGAGTACGAGAAACTTGATAATCATAAAGGATAATGGGATTATGAGAATCTCTACCTAAAGTGTAGTTACTTTCCTCCAGAGAGACGATTCTTCTACCTTTACGATCTTCTATGACTAAAATGTGACGAAATTCCTGTACTTCACTCATGTAATTTTACCCACAATAATTAATATAACGCAATAAATATTAATATTTCTTAATCATTTATTATTCTGCCTTATCACCTTGATCCATTATAAATTAGTTGGGAAAGGATAGTAACTTCAGTGAAGAATTAAGAATTTTTTTCTCTTGTTACCTATAGTAATTTTATAGGGAAATTGTGAAATTTAAAAAGGTTTTAGCTATTGGTTATAGCTAGATTTACCGATTTATTTTTTTGATGATTTACTAATAATTCACCATGACAATTATTTATCATCAAGAGAAAGATTTAATCATTCTTTGCGCTTGAGATTCATAACCACCACCAAACAAATTAAAATGGTTGAGAATATGATATAAATTGTAGATATTTTTTCTCTGATTATAACCATCATTTAACGCCCACTGTTCATTATAACCATCATAAAAGCCATCAGGAAAACCGCCGAATAATTCTGTCATGGCAATATCTACTTCTCGATCACCATAGTAACACGCTGGATCAAAAATTATCCCCTCCCCATTATCTCTAAATCCTACATTTCCAGACCATAAATCACCATGTATTAAAGAAGGTGACGGATGATGATTAGCTAAATTTTGTCTAACTTTTTCGATAATTTCTTCAGAGTTAGAAAAGTTACCCCCTCGTTGATTAGCTAACTTCAGTTGATAACCAATTCTTTTATCTGCAAAAAAATCTCCCCAATTATTGCACCAATCATTAATTTGTGGCGTTGAACCGATAGTATTATTAATATGCCAACCAAAATAACCATATTTGTTACCATAACTAGAAGATGTTAACCTTTCTAAATATCTTCCTTTGGAGACTTTTTCTTCCTCCTTATTCAAGAAAGATGGTTTTAAATCCCCAATTTTAGAGACTTT
Source organism: Cyanobacteria bacterium CG_2015-22_32_23 (assembly GCA_009993045.1). Lineage (GTDB taxonomy): Bacteria > Cyanobacteriota > Cyanobacteriia > Cyanobacteriales > Cyanobacteriaceae > Geminocystis. The sequence continues at coordinate 5,906 of JAACUG010000084.1, read as the reverse complement.
TTCTTCCTCCTGATTAAATTTAAACTGATGTAATAAGGCTAATTTTTGCCCCATTTTTACCCATGATTGATTATTACCACGCCCTAAATTCAAGTATTCTAAAACAAGATAACTATTATTTTTGGTGACACCATAGCAAATAGGTTTTGGTACAATAACAGTATTAGTTTGATAAATTTCTTCTAAACCCACAGCTTCAGCTTTAAACATTTCCATCTGTGAAGGATTATTTAACTTCACAAAATAACTTTTATCCTTGCCAATAAGTTGATAAGCCTGATTAATACAACCACCGCCAACGGATTGATAATTTATTAACTCAAATTTTGAATTTATATTATTGTTAATAGCATTCAGAATTTCTAACCACATACTATAATCTTTGTTATCGTTTATTCTTATCTTATATTAAGTTTGGATAATCATCGATAATTTTAAAATTTTTATTGATCAGATTATTGCATAAAATTAAAAAATTCTATTTTATTAACTAAATATTTATGAAGCCTATTACTAAATTAATTAATCTCCAAACTTTAGCTAGTGGTGATATTTTGCAGTTAAAAACTTATCATTTTAAAGGTAAAACAGGCACAAAAAAAGTTTATCTTCAAAGTAATTTACATGGTGGGGAAATTGTCGGAAATGCTGTTATTTATGAATTAATTAAATTCTTTAGTCAGTTAAATGAGGATACTCTTCACGGCGAAATTTTCTTAGTGCCAATGTGCAATCCTACTGCCGTTAATCAACGTAATTTATTCTTTTCGACAGGCAGATTTAGCCCTTACGATGGACTTAATTGGAATCGTATTTTTTGGGATTATAGTCATGAAAAGGTTAATATTAATAAGTTTGTTAAAGATAACCTTAATTTAACTAAGGAAGAAATACAGCAAAATTTTTTAAATCAAATATTAATTAAATTTAATAATAAACTAAAATCTATTAATCAAAATAGAGGTGTTTCTTTTTCTGAACATTATCGCAATATTTTACATTCTCTTTCTTTAGATGCTAATTATATCATTGACCTTCATAGTTCTAGTGTAAAAGCTATTGATTATATTTATTGTTTTGATTCTCGTCAAAAAAATGCTGATTATTTTCTCTTTGATTATGGTATATTAATGAATAAATTTGACGGTAATGCTTTCGATGAAGCCTTTTTAAATCCTTGGTTAATTTTAGAGAAAAAATTTATTCAACAAGGAAGAAATATTACTTTTGATGTGGAATCATGGACATTAGAATTAGGCTCAGGTATGACAGTTAATCAAGCATCTGTTAATAAAGGTATCAAAGGAATTATTAATTATCTATCTGCAAAAAAAATGCTTAATTTAGATGTAATAATACCACAAAAAACGACTCAGTTTGTTAATAAAAATAACCTCAAACACTATTATGCACCCCAAGGAGGAATTATTCGTCATCGATTATCCCAAGGCACAAAAGTTACTTATGATGAGATACTCTATCAACTTTTATCATTTCCTAAAAATGGCGATCTGCCCATTATAATGGAGATTAAATCTGTAGATGAAGGCATTATTTATGATGTCTCTATTAACGATACTGTTAATCAAGGCGAGTATATTTTAGGTATTTTTCCCCATGTCTAACCCCTTTTTGCCTGTTATTCCCGTTGCTTCTCCCGAATTTAAGTCTGGTTTTATTGCTATTATCGGGCGTCCAAATGTTGGTAAATCAACCCTTATGAATCGATTAGTAGGGGAGAAAATCGCTATCACATCTCCTGTGCCACAAACTACCCGTAATCGTTTGCGAGGCATTTTAACCACCGCCGATGCACAAATTATTTTCGTTGACACCCCCGGCATTCATAAGCCACACCATGAATTAGGTAGAGTTTTAGTACAAAATGCCGTATCTGCTATCAATAATGTGGATGTCGTCTTATTTGTAGTAGATGCCTCTTTTGTTGTGGGTGGTGGAGATAGATATATTACTGAATTATTACAAAATAGTAAAACACCAATAATTTTAGGCTTAAATAAAACAGATTTACAGGGAGACAAAAAAGATAAATTAAGAGACAGTTATCAAGAAATCTGTCAAGAAAATTGGCAAATGGTGGAGTTTTCGGCACTAACAGGGGAAGGATTAGAAAATTTACAAGCAAAATTAATCACAAAATTGGATTTTGGTCCTTATTATTATCCCCCTGATTTAGTCACAGATCAACCCGAAAGATTTATTATCGGCGAATTAATTCGAGAACAAATATTATTATTAACTAAGGAAGAAATACCCCATTCTGTCGCCGTTACTGTGGAAAAAATGGAAGAAAGTCCAAAAATTACTAAAATTTATGCCGCTATTAGTGTCGAAAGAAATTCTCAAAAATCTATTATGATTGGACAAAAAGGAAGTATGTTAAAAGAAATTGGTACAGCTTCTCGTCAACAAATGCAAAAATTATTAAGCGGTAAAGTCTATTTAGAATTATTCGTTAAAGTTGAACCAAAATGGCGACAATCTCGCTTAAGATTAGCTGAATTTGGTTATCAAGTAGATAAAAATTAATTAGGCTTTGGGGAATAGGTTTCAGGTTTCAGGTTTCAGGTTTCAGGTTTTATGCAGAAGATATAAATACAAAAAATATTGGCAAAAAGTCTTACATTTTTGAGTAAAAATTACCACAACTATCCCCGTTTGATGTAAGAAATCTTAAAAAAATAACCCTTCGGAATTTTATAACCCCACTCTCTCCTAATTAAGCGGTGAAAAAATTTCGTTTTTTGCCTTGACTTTTCCTTTTTTCTTCGCAATAATAGATAGTATATATAATAATAGAAATCTGCTTTTTAATACCTAAAAAAGTCAAGATTACCATTACCTAAATAATATCATAAAAGTCAACCCTTGACAAGAGCCTTTCTGATTTTTTTTTCGTTTTTTTATGGTGACATCGCAAAAAAAAGAATTAACAAAGGGATGAGTTGTTCAACAAATCAGTCAGAAAATATTTTAAAATTAAGGGTGAAGGTATTAAAAACTTGATTTATTCATCAGGATTTCTCCTATTCACTAATTTTTAAAAGCGTCTTTTAAAGCCGTACGAGCGGCTAAATTACCTCTTGTGGTTTCTAGGATGTCAGCTTCTCTTTGTAAACGTTCGCCAGTATCTTGTATTTCTAATAATGCTTGTTGTTCTATTGCTACTCCATAAAGGTTACTTGCCACCCAATAAGATAATTCTAAAGGTAAAGTAGGTAAATTTTCGGGTAATTCAATTTTTTGATCTGTTAATTTTCCTGACAACTTAACTACATCATGAAGTAGTGTAGTCACTTGTTTCGCTTTACCTCGTAAATTTGTATCGGTGGAATAATCTTCAAACCATTCAACCAAAGCGACTCGATAAGGTTTTTCTCTGGTATATTCTAAAACTCGAAATCTTTGTTGTCCTAAGGTTAACACTTTCATGCGATCATCAGGCAATTTCTCAAAATGGATAATTTCTGCACAACAACCAATATTAGCAATTTCTCCATTATTGGGATCGATCATCAGTACGCCAAAACGACGATCATATTCTAAAATTGTATTGATCATCATCCGATAACGAAATTCAAAAATATGTAAGGGTAAAGGGCGCCCTGGGAATAAAACGACTTCGGGAAGTGGAAATAAAGGTAATTCTCTAACTGCGATGGAAGAAGATGCCATGATTTTTTACTTTAATTATGCTATTTTTTCTAATTTAGCTGATTTTTGCTTCAATTAACAGTTGTTATGCTCAATTCCCACTGCTTGTTGAATATGATTTAACCCTTTTTCTGCTAATTTTTTCGTTAAGCCTTGCAATATTTCTTTCACAACCCAAGGGCCTTCATAAACCCAACCGCTATAAATTTGTAATAAACTCGCCCCTGCAGTAATTTTTTCCCATGCTGATTCTGTATCACAAATACCTCCTACCCCAATAATCGGTAATTTACCGTTAGTTTCTTGGTAAATAAATTTAATTACTTCTGTTGCTCTATTTCTTAAGGGTTTTCCGCTAATTCCTCCCATTTCTTCTGTAATTAATTTTCCTGTTTCTGGTAGAATCTCCGTTTTTAAACCTTCTTTTTTGATGGTGGTATTTGTTGCTACTATTCCTGACAAATTATATTGCTCTGATACCCTTAAAATTGTGCTTATTTCTTCCCATTCTAAGTCTGGAGCAATTTTAATCAAAATCGGTTTTTCTCCTTTGTTTTCACCTTGTAAAGCCTCTAAAATTAACTCTAATTGTTCCCCCCCTTGAAGCGATCGCAATCCTGGAGTATTAGGAGAACTTACATTAACCACGAAGTAGTCAGCCTGAGGAAATAAAAGGCGAAAACTACCTAAATAATCATCGGCGGCTTGATTTAAGTCCGTAATTTTAGATTTACATAAGTTAATTCCCATGGGGATACTTCTTGATTTTTTTTGCCAAGTTTGTTGTAGTCGTTGTGCAATAACTTCTGCACCTTGATTATTTGCGCCCATACGATTAAGAATAGCTTTATCCTTCGGTAAACGAAACATTCGAGGTAAAGGATTGCCATTTTGACAATGGAGAGTAACAGCACCTAATTCAGCAAAACCAAAGCCAAAACTATGCCAAATTCCTGCACCTTGAGCATTTTTATCAAATCCGGGTGCTAAACCTAAAGGATTGTCAAATTTTAAATTCCATAGAGATTGACATAGGGAGGGATGATGATAACTGAAAGATTTTTCGATGTCTTGAATTATACATTTAGCCCAAAAATTATCCCCTTGAGAATATAATTGCTCTAGTAATTTTAAGGTTGTGATATGGGCAGATTCAGGATTACTTTTTAAGGAAGCGAAAAAAGCGGGATAAAGAGGTTTTAAAATATTAAGCATTATTAACAATAATTGTTACATTTAAGAGATTTAATTGATATTAACAAGATTATTTTTAGAATAAGTTAAATTATTGTACTCAAATAACTTTATTTTCTGTTCAGTGATGATTAACAATATAATTTAGTTTTCAATACATTTAAAACCAGTTTTCCTTGATCCCCAATGTATTAAGAAATACATTTTTTTTAATATTAAGCAAAAGTTTATCTAACTTAACTAAAGTTTAACTCAATATTTAGTTCTGTTAAGCAATAGTTAAAACAATATAAAAGAAAAATTAGTTAAAAAGAGGGCTTTTCACTAGATATGAATAGGTTTTAGCCTTAAAAGCCTTGATCCCAGATAGTTAATAATAGATCAAAGATAAAAAAGTTAGATCAATGAGATGGTAGAAAAATGAAACCTAATAATTCTTGTGCTTCGGCTTGTCGTTATTGTAAATCCTATCAACCAGAAGGAAGAAGAGGCGGAATGTGTTCACAATTAGGTGTTTTAGTTAAAGCACATTGGGCTTCTTGTAGTTTTGCGACTCCTGCTTTTCATAGTGAATGGCAAAATTTGCCCGAAATTGTTATTTTAGAAAAATCTTTTTCTCTGACTTGTACTCTTCCTTCAGTGAATTTACCTTCAGAATTTAACACTATAACCGTTAATAAAGAGGCAGTATCGTCAGATTAAATAAGTGTAATGACTTATCCACAATTTATGATTATGACTAATAACTAGAATCAATATTCTAATGATATTTAGTTATGGCGTAAAGGTATTTTTTGTTTAATCATTCATTTTCTTAACTCCGCTAAATAACATCAACAACCCTCCTAGTAAAATAATTAAGGCAAGAATACCAAGAATTGAATCTAAATTATCTGTGTCCATCAACTTATCCTCCTATCACATACACTATTTAATCATAAGTGAACTACTCACACTGAATCGAAGATTACAGTGTTAGCTTCTAACTTCACAGGCTCATGCCCCAAAACTGACTTACGTCCGCCTTTTGGTCTTAC
>JAACUG010000012.1 GCA_009993045.1 Cyanobacteria bacterium CG_2015-22_32_23 | reverse complement strand
TTTACTGTCAAAATTCATCCCACGCTCATTTCATGGGCGGTTTTTTAACGAAAAATAGAGCGTGGGACTTCTTTCTCCATTTTTGTTAAACTATTTTTTCTTTACTTTTATCAATAATTGCGCCTCGATAATGAGTTACGCCACTGGGTTTATAGCTAACAGTTTTATCAAGGTTATTATTTCGATTATAGTTAAAACCCCGATAAGTCATAGAATTTTTAGTTTTAAATTCAGCTTGATTAACTTCTGGATTAGAAGCTATTTCGACTTTTTCAATTCTATTTTTATCTCTTTCATCCACCAAGGTTATGTCAGACTCATTAAACTTAGTGATAGATTTTTGGGTAAGTAACATTCCTCCGAGTAAAATAGCTAGAAGAATAGGAGTTGGAGCGGAAACTATACCTACGATACAAGTAATTAAAAATACAAAAACTGACAAAGCTAATGCTAAACAAATAATTAGTTCCATGATCTTAACCTCTAATGTTTATTTATCGATATTCATTTAATTCCTCTACTACCAAAAACTCTATAATTTACTCACTATTATCACTGTAGCTAAATTTTAATTTTTTAAATCTATTCTTTGTATATTTTTTTATCAACTACTCTACCCAATTTACAACATAAGTTATTGTTTGTAAAGGTAAATATTTTATGATTACAAAAGATAGTAATTGTTTATGAGTATTTATACTTATTAAGTTTAATGAGATTAAAATGAAATTTCTATGGTTAAACTTTATACTTAAATTGTAATTATTTCCGTAAAAAAAAATACTTTTAGCTTATGTTTAAAGAAAAAACAAAAGTCTTATTTATACACCCTAATTTTCCCGCACAATTTCGTCATTTATGTCAAGTTTTAGGGAAAGACTCTAATTATGAAGTAATTTTTATTACAAAGCGAGAAGAAGGACAAATAGAGGGGATAAAAAAGATAATTTATCAACCTTCGAGAGAAGCTAAAATCGAAACTCATCACTATATTCGTAATTTAGAAAATGCTGTTTTACAGGGACAAGCAATTTATCGTGTGACAACTCAATTAAAACAAGAAGGCTTCTATCCTGATATTGTATATGGTCATTCGGGCTGGGGGGCAACTTTATTTATTAAAGATATTTTTCCTCGCGCTAAATTTTTATGTTATTTTGAGTGGTTTTATAATGCTCATGGTAGTGATGCCGATTTCGATCCCAGTGATCCTCTTTCGGCGGATGATGAAGCTAGAATTAGGGTTAAAAATGCACCTATTCTGATTGATTTATATAGCTGTGACAGGGGATTATCTCCGACATTATGGCAAAAACAACAATTTCCTCCAGAATATCAGTCAAAAATAACGGTTTTACATGATGGTGTTGACACAGAATTTTTTAAGCCTAATGCCGACACAAAGTTAGTGATACCTGAAATTAATTTAGATTTAAGCAAGGTTACGGAAATTATTACTTATGTAGCCAGAGGTATGGAACCTTATCGGGGTTTTCCTCAGTTTATTGAAACTATTGGTATTTTACAAAAACGTCGCCCTAATACTCATTTTGTCATAGTTGGTCAAAATCGTGTGGCTTATGGGAAACAATTACCTGATGGTAAAACCTATAAGGATGTGATGTTAGAAAAAGTATCCTTAGATTTAAGTAGAGTACATTTTACTGGGTTATTGAGTTACGATTATTATTTAAAAGTGTTGCAAGTATCTTCAGCACATATTTATTTAACTCGTCCTTTTGTTTTATCATGGTCAATGTTAGAATCTATGGCAACTGGTTGTGTGGTTGTGGCTTCAAAAACTAAACCTGTGGAAGAATTAATCCAAGATAATTATAATGGTTTATTCGTGCCATTTTTCTCTCCAGAAATTATCGCTGATAAGATAGAATATGCTTTAGATAATCCTGAAATTATGACAAAAATTAGGAGAAAAGCTAGAGAAACTATTCTCAAAAATTATAATTTACAAGAGTTATTAAATCAACATTTACACTGGATAAAAACGGGAGAATTGAAAAAGTTATCTAATCGTAAAAGTAAAAAAGGATTTACTAATTAGGATATAGGAGAAATACTTAAAAATCAAGGTTTTAAGACTACAAGTATTATATTTAATAATAGAAGTATTCTAAAGAATAAGATCAAAAGTGTTGATTTGAGGAATAAAAATCTTCAAAATAGCACAGTTTTTTGTTAATCTATTAGATAGATCTAAAGCATTGATTATTCTAGCTTTCTGATTCCCATTAACAACCCCTAATGAATAACTTATGGTAATAACTTTTTGATATTTTTATTTGACATTTAACAAGTCTAAATATCTCAAATTTTACTCTATTTAAGAGGAAAAAGAAGAAATTTTCCTTATAATCCTCTTTGTAAAATACCAATAATTATTAACTATTTTCTCGATACCAATTAATGGTATTTTTTAAACCTTCTCTTAAACCAATATTAGCGGTAAAACCAAAGGCTTCTTTTGCTTTAGAAGTATCTAAACAACGACGAGGTTGCCCATTTGGCTTGTCAGTTTCCCACACTAATTCACCTTCAAATCCCATTAATTCGCAGATTAATTGTGTTAAATCTTTGATAGTAATTTCAGAATTAGTGCCTAAGTTGATGGGGGTTGAACTATTATAACTTTGTGTACCCATAACAATACCTCTAGCTGCGTCATTAGAGTATAAAAACTCACGAGTTGGACTTCCATCACCCCATACGGGTAAGATTTTATCGCCTCTTTGTTGTGCTTCGTGAACTTTACGAATTAAGGCAGGAATGACATGAGAACTACGAGTATCGAAATTATCTTCAGGTCCGTACAAATTTACTGGTAAAAGGTAAATACCGTTAAAGCCATATTGTGCGCGATAAGATTCTAATTGTACCAATAAAGCCTTTTTAGCAATGCCATAAGGTGCATTTGTTTCTTCTGGATAACCATTCCATAAATCTTCCTCTAAAAAAGGTACAGGAGTAAACTTAGGATAGGCACAAATAGTACCAATACAGGTAAATTTTTCAACTCCTGCTTGATAGGCAGCATGGATTAATTGAGTACCCATCATGAGATTATCATAAAATAATTCGGCGGGTTTTTCTCTATTTAAGCCAATTCCGCCAACATGAGCGGCTAAATGTATAATTACATCTTGATTTGCGACAACTTTTTGACAGTTTTCCCACTGGGTTAAATCACAATCTTTTGAGCGTGGAATGGTTATTTTATCGGGATTTGCCCCAGCTTTAATTAATTCGGCGACAACTTGTTTACCTAAAAACCCAGCGCCACCAGTTACAAGAATTTTTTTTGTACTTAAATCTAACATATTAATAAATAATTGATGATTGACTGTAGGGGTTTATGACATTAACCCTTTTTTGGGGAATATCATTCGGGGGAATATCATTCGGGGGAATACCATTCGCTAATTGACGTTGTGCAACATATTTTGACGAATATAGGCTATGTCTTTTACTTTATCACCATTAGTAATGCCTAATGCTTCTAAATCCGCATCTACCATCAAGTTTACTAACTCAGGGAATGTAACGCTAGGTTTCCAATTTAACTTTTCTTTAGCTTTACTAGGATCTCCTATTAATAATTCTACTTCCGCAGGGCGTAAATAACGCTCATCAAAGGCAACATAATCTTCCCATTTTAGGTTAACATGGGAAAAAGCTAATTCTAAAAATTCTCTGACAGAATAGGTTTCTCCTGTCGCTACCACATAATCATCAGGGTTTTCTTGTTGCAGCATTAACCACATAGCCACAACATAATCTTTAGCATAACCCCAATCTCTTTTTGAGTCGATATTCCCTAAGTATAGTTTTTTTTGTTGTCCTGCTATAATACGGGCGATCGCTCTGGTAATTTTTCTGGTGACAAAAGTTTCACCACGGCGAGGACTTTCATGGTTAAATAAAATACCGTTACAAGCGAAAAGATTATAAGATTCACGGTGATTGACAGTTTGCCAGTGAGCATATACTTTAGCACAAGCATAAGGACTACGGGGATAAAAAGGAGTGGTTTCTTTTTGAGGAATTTCCTGTACTTTTCCAAACATTTCCGATGAACCTGCTTGATAATAACGTATATTAGCATTAGTTCTTTGTTGATAATCCCTGACGGCTTCTAATAATCTTAAAGTACCCATAGCAACACTATCAACGGTAAATTCAGGAGTATCAAAACTTACTCTAACATGGGATTGAGCACCTAAATTATAAACTTCATCAGGTTGTGTTTCTTCTAAAATACGTCGTAGAGTAGTACCATCCGTTAAATCTCCATAGTGAAGGAAAAATTTAGCATCTTCTTGATGGGGATCTTGGTATATATGATCTATTCTGTCCGTGTTAAAAGTTGATGTACGTCGAATAATACCATGAACCTTATAACCTTTATCTAATAAAAATTCACTTAAATAAGAACCATCTTGCCCTGTAACACCAGTAATTAAAGCCGTTTTTTGTTTAGTCATCATTGTGGAAATTAAATTATTTTTTTTCTTAAAGATGATAGATTAAATCTTTGGTTAAGTTTACCTTAAGGATCTCTTTTCAACAAATAATTTATTAGATACACTAGAGAATTTACTTGATAACTTATTAATTTTATAGTGATAAATAATCGAGTTAATCACAATACATAATGCCATAAAAATGATATAACTCTAAGATAGAATAATTTTATCAGATAAAAAATAGTTAATTATTATTTCTAATTACTTATGATTTTAAGCAAAAAAAACACTTTAAATACCATAGAAAAACTGCCATTATGGCATGAGATTATTCGTTATTGGGAATTATTATCTGTGTTAGTTCCACAAAGTCTAAATACTCGTTATCGAGGCTCTTTTTTAGGGGTATATTGGTCATTATTAAATCCCATTATTATGACTATTTTATATACTGTTATTTTTGGAGCAACATTTGCTTCTTATTTTGGTAATTCTATTATTAATTATATGTTTGCTGCTTTCACTGGTTTATTAGTAATTAATTTTTATAATTCTTCTACCACTCAAGCCTTAAGTAGTATTGTTGTTAATGGTGATTTATTAAATAAAATAAAGTTACCTTTACCCGTTTTTCCACTATCAATGATTGCGGCAAATGTTTTTCAATTTGTGGTAGGATCTTTACCGTTATTAATCATAGTTACATTAATAAAAACCCATAATATTTTCTTTGTATTTTTATTATTATTTCCTTTTATTGCTTTAGTTTTAGTATGTACTGGAATCGGTTTATTTTTAAGTGCATTATTTGTTTTTTTTAGAGACTTAGGTTATTTTTACGAAATCACTACTTTTATTGTATGGATTACCAGTCCTGTATTTTATCCTGCGGAAATTGTGCCTCAAAGAGTACAACCTTTTCTTTATCTTAATCCTTTAGTACCTATTATTGAAAGTATTAGACAAATAAGTTTAGAAGGTACTTTTCCCGAAATTAGTCACTTGATGAAAGGTTTTTTTAGTGGCATAATTATTTTAACTTTAGGGTGGTTATTTTTCCGTCGTGTACAATCATCTTTCATGGATTTACTTTAAATAAGTTTTTTATTTTAAATATTATTTATTACCTTTATTTTTATCAAAATGGATCAAGAAGTTATTAGATTAAATAATGTTTCATTATGGCGTAGAACTCAAGAAGAATTTTCTTATGATCTGAAAAAAACAGTCTTTTCTTTTCTTCAAGGAAAATATGTTAAACCTGCTAAAAAACAAGTTTTAAAAGATGTTGATTTTGTTGTTAAAAGTGGGGAAAAAATTGGTATTATTGGCTCAAATGGAGCTGGTAAATCTACTTTATTAAAAGTTATTTGTGGCATTTTAGATCCGACTTTTGGTACAGTGAGAATTAGAGGAAATATTGCTCCTTTAATTGAATTAGGTGCTGGTTTTAATATGGATATGTCTGTTAAAGATAACATCATTTTATACGGTGTTTTACTGGGATATTCTAAAGAAGAAATGAAAAGTCGCACCTATGAAATTCTTGAATTTGCAGAATTAGAAGAATATGGAGAAGTACCTGTCAAAGCCTTATCTTCTGGGATGAAAGCACGTTTAGGATTCTCTGTAGCTACGGATGTACAACCTGATATTCTTATCCTAGATGAAGTTTTATCCGTTGGGGATGCTAAATTTGCCCATAAATCCCGCGCTAGAATTCAAAGTTTATGGGAACAAAGTAGTACAATTTTGTTCGTCTCCCATAGCCTCGAATATGTTAAAGATTTATGCGATCGCACAATTTGGCTAGATCATGGTAAAGTAGCCTATGAAGGAAACACTCCAGAAGCCATTAAATTATACCTAAACTCTGTGGGAGTGGACTATGTACGTCCTCCTTCAGCACTTTAAGTAATTGCTAATTCGTAATTACCGTAATCCTTTATGATTAAATACGGCAAAACATTAATCAATATTTAAACTTAATATTCTAATTATGAAAATTTTAATTACCGGAGGCGGTGGTTATATCGGTTCAGTATTAACTCCTGTATTATTGAGTAAAGGCTATGAAGTAACTGTAGTTGATAACTTTATGTTTCGTCAAAATAGCCTCGCAGAGTGTTGTCAATACGATACTTTTAAAGTGGTAAGGGGTGATTGTCGTGAAGAAAGTCTAATGAAAGACTTAGTTAAAGATGCCGATGTCATTATTCCCTTAGCGGCGTTAGTTGGTGCGCCTTTATGCGGTAGAGATAAAATTGCCACAGAAACCACCAATCGAGATGCTATTCAAATGTTATGTCGTTTAGCAAGTAAAGAGCAAAGATTTTTAGTGCCGATTACTAACAGTGGTTACGGCATCGGGGAAAAAGGTAAAATGTGTACCGAAGAAAGTCCATTACGTCCCATTTCCGCCTATGGTGTTACTAAGGTAGAAGCTGAAAAAGCCATTTTAGAAAGAGAAAATAGTATTAGTTTCCGCTTGGCTACGGTTTTTGGTATGTCTTCTCGTATGAGAGTTGATTTACTTGTCAATGATTTTGTCTATCGTGCCGTAAGCGATCGCACTGTGGTAGTATTTGAAGGACACTTTAAGCGTAATTATATTCATATTCGTGACGTGGTGAAAGTATTTTTACACGGTTTAGATAACTTTGAAACCATGAAAGGAAAACCTTATAATGTTGGTTTAGAAGACGCTAACTTGTCTAAATTAGAGCTATGTGCCGAAATTCAGAAACAAATACCCAATTTCTATTATATTGAAGCACCTATCGGCGAAGATCCTGATAAAAGAGATTATATTGTTTCCAATGCCAGAATTTTAAGTACTGGTTTTACTCCTGATTGGACATTAGCCAGAGGCATTCAAGAATTAATCAAGGGTTATACTATTTTACGCAATACTATTTACTCCAACGTTTAAAATTTTATTGCTCTCTCACCCTCAACCATAGGGAAACTTTACCACTTTTTTGTTTTAATCTTCCCCCTGAAATTTTCTAAAAAGATAGATGAAGTCCCCAAAATTGGGGATTTAGGGGTTTTTTTCCTATTAAAATCATGACACAACGGAATCTGTATTTTCTCTTTCCTGAAATGAATATCCATAGCGGTGGACATATTGCGCAACTAAAATTTATGGCTATGACACAATCTCTTTTTAACGCTCAACCCGTTACTTATAAGAAAAAAGAGAAGGATATTTTGTTCTTAAATGACGTAATTAAAGACATTAGTGCGACTAATAATATTTATGTTATTCATTGGGGACCTCATATTCAAGAACTTTTAACAAAACTTAAAGATTTTAATGTAGTTTATTTTGCTCATAGTACGGGATACAAGTTTAAAATACCATCAAAAGTGCCGATAATAAACGTTAGTAAACATTCTCAAGGCTATTGGGGAAGATTTGCACCGAATAACCTTATTTTTTATCTTCCTAACGAGATTTCTGACAAATATCAGAATAAACAAGAAAAAAGAAAGATTGATGTATTAGTACAGAAACGCAAGTCATCAAAATATTTAATTGAAGACCTAGTACCAGCCTTAAATCCCCACTGTAATTTGACTTTAATTGACTACTGGGTAGAAGATTTAGCCACTATTTTTAATCAAACTAAAGTTTATCTTTATGATTCCACAGAATATTGGGTACAAGCTAAAGCTAGTGAGGGTTTTGGCTTGCCGCCGTTAGAAGCAATGGCTTGTGGATGTACAATTTTTTCTGGTTTAAATGATGCTTTATCAGACTATTTAGATCCTAGCTTTAATTGTCATAAATTGCGAGTTTATTCTAAAGAATATGATGTTCAAAGAATTTTAAAAGCAGTGGAAAATTGGCAAGATAATTCAGCTAATATTGATATTGTTAATAATTATCGTTTACCTTTAATAAAAAAACGTATAGTAAGAATATTTGAAGAAATTAATAGCTTTTTTGATCATCAACAATCCTTCTCTGAAAATATACCAAATATTATTAAAAATAAACCTTTTTCCGTAGATAAAATAATCAATAAATTAAAATCCTTCTTTTAAAAAATCTCACTAAATAAGTTAGTTAAGAAACTAAATTTAATCTTAAATATTATGTTTATAATAAAATCTTTTTTGTCGATAATATTTCCTTTATTTATTACTAATTTTAAACTATAGATAACTATTTTATGATAAATGATGAAATCAAAAATACAGTAGCAGTTATTCTAGCAGGAGGATTTGGTACTAGAATTAAACATTTATTACCTAATATTCCTAAACCCATGGCAGAAGTAGCAAATAAACCTTTTATTGAATGGATTATTAACTATTTACATCAACAAAATATTGATAATTTTATTCTTTCTACTGGTTATTTAGGTGATATTATTGAATCTTATTTTAAGGAGCAAAATCTAAAAAATATTACTGTAAATTGTTATCAAGAAAGTGAACCTTTAGGCACAGCGGGAGGTTTTATTAATGCCGTAAATTTATCAAATCAACAACCCTTTTCATGGTTAATAACTAACGGTGATTCTCTAATTTTTACTGATTTAAAACCTTTATATAACTTGTTAGAAAATAAAGAGGTTGATGGGGTTATTTTAGGGTTATCTTTACCTGATGCTTCTCGTTATGGTTCGTTAAAATATGATGATGATTATAATTTAATTAGTTTTGCTGAAAAACAACAAGGAAAAGGCGTTATTAACGCTGGAGTTTATTTATTTAAACACTCAGTTATTAACAAATTTCCCGATAAAAAACCTCTTAGTTTTGAATATGATGTTTTCCCCAAATTACTCAATCAAGGTTGTAAAATAAAAGTACATATAACGGAAACACCTTTTTTAGATATTGGCACACCGGAAACTCTAATTCAAGCTGAAAATTTTATCTTGAATAATTTTAAAAATAATAATAAAAAATATGATTAATATTGATACTATTAAAAATTCTTTAGCTTTAATTGATAGAAGTAATTTTGGTTTATTAAAAGTAACAGGAGATGATAAACTTCGTTTTTTACACAATCAAACTACTAATGATATTCAAGGTTTAAAAGTAGGAGAAGGTTGTGATACAGTTTTTGTTAATTCTACAGGAAGAAATATTGATTTAGTTAGTGCTTATATTCAAGAAAATGAAGTTTTATTATTAGTTTCTCCCGCACAAAATAAAAAGTTATATGATTGGATGGATAGATATATTTTCCCTTTTGATAAAGTAGGGATAAAAGATATAACTACTGAGTATAAAATTTTTACTTTAATCGGTGAAAAAAGTTTAGATTTATTATCAGAATGGGTTGATACTGACTTTTTAAAATCTGCTGAATTTACCCATAAAATTATTAAAATTGATGATATAGAATTAATTATTACCGTTGGTTGTAACTTAAAATTAACAGGATTTAATTTAATTATTTCTCAAGAAAAAGCCTCTTATATTTGGGATAGAATAACATCAAAAAATCCTATTTTAATGAATGATAAAGACTACGAAAATTTACGGATTTTACAAGGAAAACCTACACCTAATAAAGAATTAACAGATGAATATAATCCTTTAGAAAGTGGTTTATGGGATGCAATTTCTTTTAATAAAGGTTGTTATATCGGACAAGAAACCATTGCTCGTTTAAATACTTATAAAGGGATTAAACAAAAACTTTGGGGAATAAAATTAGATAAATCTATTAATCCTGAAATAGATAATATTATCACCATTGAAGGAGAAAAAGTTGGTAAAATTACCAGTTATTTAGAAACAGAATCAGAAAAATTTGCCCTAGGTTATATTCGCACAAAAGCAGGAGATATTGGCTTAAAAGTTAACATTGGAAAAGCGCAAGGAGAAGTAGTTAATTTACCTTTTATTCGTCATGAATATTATGGTAATTAATCTGCCTTTTTACTTCCAAATTTTGGCTAATATCGATGAAAAGCATTGGGGATTTAAGGACATAATTGAGCATAATTAATTATTCATTATTAAGTAATTTATGAAACTTCCATCTATTAAAAAAACTCTTGATTTATTCAAAGTTGATGAAACAGAAATTGCTCATATTTTAGAGTCTGTGCGATCGCAATTGCCTACCACAGAAGCGTTACTTATAGGTAAACCCCAAGCCGGGAAAAGCTCTATTGTAAGAGGGTTGACAGGAGTTGGGGAAGAAATTGTGGGACAGGGTTTTCGTCCTCATACGCAATACACAAAGCGTTACGCTTACCCTTCAGAAGATTTGCCTTTACTGATTTTTACTGATACTGTTGGTTTAGGTGATGTTGATAAAAATACTGAAGAAATCATCACGGAATTAACTACTCAATTAGACATCGAAACTAAACGAGCAAGAATTTTAATTCTGACAGTAAAAATTAATGATTTTGCTACGGATAGTTTAAAAAATATTGCTGAAAATCTTAGGAAAAAATACCCTCAAATTCCTTGTTTATTAGTAGTAACTTCTTTACATGAACTTTATCCTAATCTCCACAGTAATCATCCTGAATATCCTCCTAATTTTCCCGAAATAGATAGGGCATTTAGTGAGATAAAAAATACATTTAGTGATTTATTTGATCAAGCAACTTTAATTGACTTTACTTTAGAAGAAGATGGATTTATTCCTATGTTTTATGGTTTAGAAAATCTCCGAGATTCTTTAGCCGAATTACTACCTTCAGCAGAAGCAAAAACCATTCATCAATTATTAGATGAAACCGTCAATTCTCAGTTAGGAAACCTTTATAAAAACGTTGCTAGACGCTATATTTTAGCATTCTCGGTGATGGCCGTAACCCTTGCCGCCGTGCCTCTTCCCTTTGCCACCATGCCCGTTTTAACTGCCTTAGAAGTGACAATGGTAGGGGTTTTAGGACGACTTTATGGACAAACCATTAACCCTTCTCAAGCTGGAGGAATTATAAGTGCCATCGCTGGAGGATTTTTAGCCCAAGTGGTTGGTAGAGAGTTAATTAAATTTATACCCGGTTTTGGTGCGGTTGTAGCTGCTAGTTGGGCTGGGGCATATACATGGGCTTTGGGTGAAGGTGCTTGTGCTTATTTCGGTGATATTGTGGGAGGGAAAAAACCAAATCCTGAAAAAATTAAAGCAGTAATGAAAGATGCTTTTAAAGATGCTAAAAAACAGTTAAAAATTAATCAGGAAAATTAGGAGAGAGGAGTTAGGAGAAATACTTATAAATTATATTCTCAATCTAATATTAATAATAATTACAGAAAAAATATTTAGAAAATAGTATTAAGAGTTTTGAGTTTTTAAATAAAAATTCTTAAAACTGTGCATTTTTTTTCTATTATTTATATTATTTTTAACTCTTTGATTATTATAGCTTTTTGACTTCTAACAATAAACCCTAATTAGGGGTTGCTGAAAAAGTCTGAGGAAGGGGTAGGGCAAAGGGCAATGGGCAATGGGCAAAGGTTTTAATGGTTTTGATTTTTGAAATTAGAGTT
>JAACUG010000125.1 GCA_009993045.1 Cyanobacteria bacterium CG_2015-22_32_23 | reverse complement strand
ATTTTTGCTCAAAAAACAGGGTAGTATTATACAGTTACAAACTCTAATTTCAAAAATCAAAACCATTAAAACCTTTGCCCTTTGCCCTACCCCTTCCTCAGACTTTTTCAGCAGACCCTAAATACGATATTCTTTCCTCAAACTAAAATACCATAAGATTTTCCTTAAATGTTCACGATAAGCAAATTATTAAGACTGTATTTTGTTATTGTCTGCTAATAGTTACGATATGATTGATTAGCTTATGTATAATTTTCTCTTCTATATTTTAGATTAACATACATAATTTCAGTTAGTTATTATTATTGCACTCAAGGAATTAATTCGAGCCATGAATTCAAATTCTCATACCGAAAACAAGACTTACTCTACAATCCGCCCGATTATTGCTACTTCTCTTGATGGAATTGCTTTTAAAAATGAAACTCTTTTTGCTACTGATTCTCGAAATGGTTATTTGTTACAAATTAATCCTTTGAATAGTGTTACGAGGATAATTAATAATTCCTGTTGGCAAGATTTTATTGGTGCGAAAGGTTTATGTGTTACGGATAATGAAGTTTGGTTTATTAGTCGGGATAGCGTTTTTTGTTGTTTAATTGAATGGCAAGAGGGGATGGCTACGGTAACTTCTCCTCCTAGATTTTGCTTTAACTTATCCTATACAGGTAATGGTATTGCTATTTGGGAAAATACTATTTATATTACTTGTGAAAAAATGGGTCATATTTTAGTTTATTCTAAAACTGGTGAAGTTATTACAAAGTTTTATGCCCCTGGTATCGGCAATGAAAATATTACGGTAAAAGGTGAAGAAATTTGGTTATGTGATAATTTAGAGCAAACAGTTTATTGTTTGGATAAGGTAACAGGAAAAGTTAAATATCATATGTTAACTCCTTTTGAATATCCTAGTGCTTTAAGTTTTTATCATGATCAAGAAACAAATCAAGATATTTTATATATAGCTTATAGTGATCAAGAGCCTTATATTCGAGATAATCCCAATGCTGAACCTAATCATGAATTATTATATCGTGATCGTACTTTTATTCATCCTTTATATTTTAAATATGATGAGGAGAATAAATATACTTTGTCTAATGGATTTCTGTTAGAAATGAGTTATCTGGAGGAAATTTCTCCTTTAAATTCGATTAAATTGAAAGACTTAGAATGGCGAATTGCCTTACCCACAGAAAGTGATAGACAAAAAATCAAAAGTATTGAAGCAGTGGGATTGCCTTATGTGGAAGAAGATTATAATGGGCAAAAGGTAGCTTTATTTAAGTTTCCTGAGTTTACTTCCTCCAAGCGTTTTGTTTTTGGATGGCGAGTAATTTTAGAAGTATGGAGTATAAAATATCAACTTAAGCCTCGTGATTGTGAGAGTTTACCTCCTTTATCGGCGGAGGAAGAAACTAAGTATTTGTTAGATGATGATAATTTATCTATGAATACAGATCTTATTTTAAAGGGTGCGGAAGAAGCTAGAGGTACAGAAACGAACATTTTAAGAAAAATGTATAATATTCGTAATTATGTTTATGATCATCTCAGTTATGGCATTAAACCTCATATTGATACCCCTGATATTGTTTTAAAACGTGGTGTTGGTTCTTGTGGTGAATATTTAGGGTTATTATTAGCTTTATCACGGTTAAATGGAATTGCTTGTCGCACAGTGGGAAGATATAAATGTCCTTTAAAAGTATTAAATTTTGGATTGCCTTTAACCCCAGATTTTAATCATGTTTGGATGGAATTTTATTTACCTAGTATTGGCTGGTTGCCTATGGAGTCTAATCCTGATGATTTAGATGATGGCGGCCCTTATCCCACTAGATTTTTTATGGGATTATCATGGTATCATGTTGAAATGGCAAAAGATGTACCTTTTGAGACTTTAATGAGTGAAGGTATATCTATAAGTAAAGAAAAAACTTCTATTGGTCAATTAGCCATTAATCATGTTTCTTTTACTATACTAAAAGAATTGCATCCTGAGTAATAAATATTGATAATCAAATAATGAGTAATTATTCTTCTGGTAGTTTACGTTTAATATCTTCAAAATCTGGATTAGATAGGGATTATATTCTTTCTACTAAGGAGATTAATTTACTAGGTCGTTCTCCTGAATGTCAAGTAGTTTTAAATCCACAAGAATTTGTAACGGTTTCTCGTTTTCATGCTCAAATTGAGTTAGTTTCTGAAGGGGATAAGATTTATTGGCAAGTGACGGATGTTAGTAATACTAATGGTACTTTAGTCAATGGAGAAAAGATTAAAGATTCTTATATTTTACATTCTGGTGATGTTATTATGTTAGGGTTAAAAGGCCCTCAATTTGTATTTGAAACAGAAATTTTGAATCCCACGGTGTTAGTAGAAATTTCCGAAAATGAAACTACTATTTTAGAAATACCTAGTGAGAAAGACAATGATGTCAAAGATAATGACGAGATTATAGAGGAAATCATAGAAGAAAAAATAATAGAGAATAGTGTTGATATTTTAGAGTCTAATGTTGAGATAAATTCCACGACTAAATCTGATGATATAGCAGAAAAAAAAGTAACAATTCACGAAGAAATTTTAG
This sequence comes from Cyanobacteria bacterium CG_2015-22_32_23, assembly GCA_009993045.1. Classification (GTDB taxonomy): domain Bacteria; phylum Cyanobacteriota; class Cyanobacteriia; order Cyanobacteriales; family Cyanobacteriaceae; genus Geminocystis. Next base: position 472 of record JAACUG010000125.1, on the reverse strand, counting down.
AGATAAATACCGAAGATAATAATACTGAAATTTTATCAGAACAAACTCAAGAAATAAGCAAAACTGAAATTATTTCTAATATAAAAAGTGAAGTTGATATTGTCGAGAAAGAAGTTAAAAAAGAAATTTTACCCACAGAAATTATTGCAATTATTGATAATAATAATGATGTTATTAATAAACCTTTAGACGTTGATAAAAATACTATTTTCGAGGGTAAAAAAACTATTAATAGTGTAGCGTTATTAGAGAAAAATATTTGGAATTTAATTAATTATCAAGAAATAAACCATATAAATACGAATATTGATACTATTCAAAGTTTGAGTTTTAGTAGTGGTAATGATAACGCCTTAATAGTTAGTGGTGGAAGGGATAAATTAGTTAAGTTATGGAGTGTAAAAGAAGAGAAAGAAATAGCGTCTTTTGCTGGGCATAAAATGGGCATAAATGCTGTTACTTTAAGTAATGA
>JAACUG010000083.1 GCA_009993045.1 Cyanobacteria bacterium CG_2015-22_32_23 | reverse complement strand
AAAAGGCGGACGTAAGTCAGTTTTGGGGCATGAGCCTGTGAAGTTAGAAGCTAACACTGTAATCTTCGATTCAGTGTGAGTAGTTCACTTACTTAATTGATTATTAATATAAACAGTGTTATTAGACAATTTATTAATACTGAAAACAACCATGATATTGATTAATATTATCATTTTCGATCATAATAAAAACAGAAGTCCTAGTAAAATGTTGTCATAATGAGCGAGATTGTCACCCAAAAAGCCACGAGAAACGCCCCCCATGAGGATTATCGCCCCATAAATCGAGAAGATTTAACTCCCATGTATAAGCATTATGTGGAAGTAAAAGAGCAATATCCCAATTCTCTACTACTTTATCGGGTAGGTGACTTTTTCGAGTGCTTTTTTCAAGATGCGGTGACGATTTCTCAAGAGTTAGAATTAGTCATCACCAGTAAGGAAGCTGGGCAAAATATCGGTAGAATTGCCATGACGGGTGTACCTCACCACGCCCTTGACAGATATGCTCGACAATTGGTAGAAAAGGGTTATGCAGTGATAATCTGTGATCAAGTGGAGGATGCGGCAACGGCGGCGGCGGAGAAAAGAATCGTCAAACGGGCGATAACAAAGTTATTAACTCCGGGTACAATTACCGATGATGAGATGTTACCCTCAAAACGTAACAACTTTTTAGCGGCGGTGGTAGTAGCAAAAGAATATTGGGGTTTGGCTTATGCAGACATCTCCACTGGGGAATTTTTTACCACTCAAAGTAAGGATTTAACCACTTTATCGACTGAATTACTGCGTTTACAACCTGCTGAGATACTTTTTCCTGTTAATGCTCCTGATATTAATAGTTTACTCCGTCCGGGTCAAAAATCTGACAGTTTGCCTGAGTTTCTTCCTGAGTGCTTTTGTTACTCTTTGCGATCGCAAAAACCTTTTGACATCAACGAAGCCAAGCCGAAATTATTGATTGAATTTAATCTAAAATCCTTAGAAGGAGTCGGTTGTGAGCATTTACCCTTAGCCATTCGGGCGGCGGGGGGATTGTTAGAATATGTGCAAGATACCCAAAAAGCGAATCAAGTACCATTACAACTAATTCGCACTTATAATATTAGCGATTATTTAGTCTTAGATAGCACCACACGGCGAAACCTCGAAATCACAACTACAGTGCGAGATAACACCTTTCATGGCTCTTTATTGTGGGCTTTGGATAGAACTTGTACTGCTATGGGGGCAAGGGCTTTGAGACGGTGGTTATTGCAACCATTACTCAATAAACAGGGAATTATTGCTCGTCAAGATACCATCGCCGAATTGATAGAAAATCTGCCGTTAAGAGAAGAAATTAGGCAATTATTTAAGAGTATCTACGATTTAGAAAGAATAACGGGGAGAGTAGGAGCTGGAACGGCAAATCCGAAGGAATTACTCAATTTAGGGGATTCTTTGGGGAAATTAACTTATTTAGCGGAGTTGGCAAAGGAAGGCAAATCACCCTATTTTCAGGCTTTGCAAAATGTACCTTCGGAGTTAGAGGAGTTAGGGAAAAAAGTTTTAGATACTATTGTGGAATTTCCACCCCAACACGTCAAGGAAGGAGGAATTATTCGAGATGGTGTCAATCAGCAGTTAGACGATATGCGCAAACTCATTGATGGTGATAGAGAATGGTTGGCAAATCTGGAGGTAACGGAAAGACAACGTACAGGTATTACTAATTTGAAGGTGGGTTACAATAAAACCTTCGGTTATTATATCAGTATGCCTCGCTCAAAAGCTGAACTTGCTCCTGAAAATTATCAACGTAAACAAACATTATTAAATGAAGAAAGATATATTACTGCTGAGTTAAAAGAAAAAGAAAATCGTATTTTAAATGCTAAAGATGACTTAGCAAAATTCGAATATGAAATATTTGTTAATTTACGCTCTTTATTAGCAGAAAAAACCGAAAAAATTAGAAAAGTTGCACGAGCTATTGCGGCGATGGATGTTTTATCTGGATTAGCAGAATTATCAGTATATCAAGATTATAACCGACCAGAGATTAGTAATGATCGAGTTATTAACATCAAAAATGGAAGGCATCCTGTGGTAGAGAAATTATTAGGTTTTGGGATGTTTGTCTGTAATTCCACTAATTTAGGTGATAAAAATACTCCTGATTTAATAGTATTAACAGGTCCAAATGCTAGTGGTAAAAGTTGTTATTTGCGTCAAGTGGGATTGATTCAATTAATGGCACAAATAGGGAGTTTTATTCCAGCCCAAAGTGCTAAATTAAGTATTTGCGATCGCATATTTACGAGAGTAGGGGCAGTGGATGACATCGGTACAGGGCAATCAACTTTTATGGTAGAAATGAATGAGACTGCAAATATTTTGAATCACGGCACAAATAAATCTTTAGTGTTGCTAGACGAAATAGGTAGAGGTACAGCAACTTTTGATGGACTTTCTATTGCTTGGGCGGTTGCAGAGTATTTAGCCATTGAGATACAAAGTCGTACAATCTTCGCTACTCATTACCATGAATTAAACGAATTAGCCTCTATTCTCGACAACGTTGCTAACTATCAAGTAACCGTGAAAGAATTAGAAAATGATATTGTCTTTCTCCATGAAGTGAAACCCGGAGGCGCTGATAAATCTTATGGCATCGAAGCAGGAAGATTAGCGGGTTTACCAAAAGTAGTAATAAACCGTGCAAAACAAGTAATGAGTCAAATCGAAAAACATAGTAAAATTGCCATCGGATTAAGAAAAAATATCAAAAAATTAACTCCTTCTAATGAAGAAAATACAAAAGAAATAATGAGCCAATTAGACATATTTGAATAGTTCATAGTTTACCTTTTCAGGCATTTAATTAAGAAATAATAACATCTATAAGCTATAATAAGTTTCGTTATTAAAGAGTTTAAATTATGAGCGAGTGTCCAAGTTGTCCAAGTTGTAAGTTTGAATACACTTACGAAAATGGTGAAATGTATGTATGTCCTGAATGTGGCTATGAATGGGGAAAAAATAGCGATACTACTAACTCAGATATAGGCTTAGTTGTTAAAGATGCTAACGGCAATATTCTCAGCAATGGAGATGCGGTGATGGTGGTTAAAGATTTAAAAGTTAAAGGCACTTCTTCCGTAGTAAAAGTTGGTACAAAAGTCAAAAATATTCGACTGGTAGAAGGAGATCATAATATTGATTGTAAGATTCCTGGTATTGGAGCAATGCAGTTAAAATCTGAGTTTGTTAAAAAATCTTAACACGGAAAATTATGGGCGGTGTATCGCCCTACATTAAAATCTTAATCAGTTAAGCCTAAAAGACAAGCCATTAAAGCCTTTTGTGCGTGCATTCTATTCTCAGCTTCATCCCATATACGAGATTGTTTACCTTCCATTACTTCTGCTGTAATCTCTTTTTCTCGATAAGCAGGAAGACAATGTAAAATAATCGCTTCTTTATCTGCCAGATTTACTAATTCTTGGTTAATTTGATAAGGCTGAAAAATAGGGATTCTTGTCGCAGTTTCTTCTTCTTGCCCCATACTTGCCCATACATCTGTATATAAAACATGAGCATTTTCAACGGCAGCTTGAGCGTCATCAGTAATTATAACTTGTTCAGGCTTCGTTGCTAAGGCTTGAGCTTGTTTGACTATATCAGGATTTGGTAAATAACCTTCAGGAGTAGCAATGCGTACATTCATCCCCATTAAAACACCGCCTAATAACAGAGAATGTGCCACATTATTGCCATCTCCTAAATAAGTCATGGTGATACCATCTAAAGTGCCAAAAGATTCTTTAATGGTTTGTAAATCTGCTAAAATTTGGCAGGGATGCTCTAAATCTGTTAAGGCGTTGATAATGGGAATAGTACTAAAATCTGCAAAAGTTTGTATATCTTCTTGTGCAAAAGTACGAATTGCGAGTATATCTAAATAACGATCTAAAACTCTGGCAGTATCTTCTATAGGTTCTCCTCTGCCTACTTGAGTACGACTAGGATTTAAGTCAATGACGTTACCACCTAATTGATACATTGCCACACTAAAAGATACACGGGTGCGAGTCGAGGCTTTATAAAATAATAATCCTAAAGTTTTATTGGAATTAAATTGTTGTTTGCCACTTTTCAAATCAGCAGCTAAATTTAAAACCGTGTTGATTTCTTCCTTGTTTAAATCAGCAATGCCTAATAAATCTCTACCTGTTAAACTACTCATAAATGAAAGATCATTTCTAAAATAATTTTCATATATTAACTTAACCTGAGTCACATCAAATCTATTGATGAGGAATAATTAACAAAGGAGAAAAGAGGTACATCATTATTAATTGTCAATTGTTAATTGATTAAGACATTTTCGTAAAAATTTAATAAAATTATTGTACAGTGATAGTACCATTCATTCCAGCACCACGATGAGGCTCACAGTAGTAAGGATATTCTCCTGGTTCGGTAAATGTAACCTCAAAAGATTCTCCAGCAGCGAAAGCTAAACCTTTATGACTTAATTTATCGGCATTTTTTGCAGAGCTATCAAAAACTACGTTATGAGGTGCTAATTTATTATTTACCCATTTTACGGTATCCCCCGCTTGAATAGTTACCTTCGCTGGTTGAAATGCTAACATTCCACTATCTGCACCCATTTTTATTTCTACAGTTTCAGCATAAGCTGGATTTACAGCAGAGAAAATCATCGTAACAGCTAACAGTAAAGAGGATAACAGTAAACCTAATTTTTTAGACATGATTTTAATTAATTTTTTCTATTTTTTTCTATTACCTATTTTACTACTAACTTTGACCAGTTGTCATTTTTCGAGGTAAAATTTTTTTTTGCTCTTAATCTTGTATTGATCTAGTTTTATCTGTTATAATTGATAATGACTTCGGACTTATGCAATCGTGACGCTCAAACCTTGTCAGGACTGGAAGGTAGCAGCAATAAGAGATGCTTATGGTGGGCGTAGGCTTCGGGGTCACACAAAAAATATACTTTGTCGTTACTTTACTATCTCTACGGGTAAATTTCGGTAAACACTAGAGCCTCCTACTTGTCTTATATCCACTTCCAAAACTGAATTTCTAGCATTAACAGGCATAAAACTCCCTAATTCTATAACTATTAACACTAAACACACTGCAATAATCGTCAATATCGTATTTGTATAATTAGTTGTTTTCATAATCTGTTTCATTTGAAAAAGAAGAAAAATCTCTTTAAAACCAGTTTAAGTTAATTTTTCTAGTCTTTTCCTTTTATATTTTAGTTTTTACCTTAAGAAAATTTAATCAGTTGTTTAACGATTTCTTTAGCTGAATCTATGTTTAAGGGTTTATTACCGTTAGTGATAATTTGTCTTCCAATTACGTTCATACCGATATATGATAATTGATTCCGCATTGCTAGTAAAACATATTGCCCACCACCACCGCTATAGGTAGCGATTATTGCAGGTTTACCGTTAAAACATCCTCGCCAATCATCACCACTAACACTTAACCAAGCGATGGCATTATTTAAGGTTGGTGGAATACTGCCGTTGTATTCTGGTGCAACAAAAATCATTCCTTCAGTGTCGATGATAGTTTTTGCTAATAGTTTTATTTTTTCAGGGATACCATATTCTGCTTGAAATTTAGGAGTATAAAGAGGTAAATCTTCTTCTACTAAGTCAATAATTTGACTGTTTTGTCCCATATCTGAGACAATTTGATGAAGTTGCTGTGCTAGTTTGAGATTATGATTATTACTAGCGACAAGGATAGAAATTTTCATGGTAGCAATTAATGGTTTTTTTGATGAGACTTAAATTATAATTGATATTTCGTAACCCGTTTTTCTTAATTATTGTGTCTGTCAACAATCCTAATTTATTAATCGCCGCCAGTGGCACAGGAGGGCATTTATTTCCTGCTTTAGCTGTGGCTCAACAATTACCAGATTATAACATCTCGTGGTTAGGTGTCCCTCATCGTCTCGAAACTTCTTTAGTGCCTCAATCTTTCCCTTTATTTACCGTTGATATTGATGGTTTTCAAACTAGCTTCGGTGTTAAAACTATCTTTGTAATGTTTAAAATGATTACGGCCATCGCCAAAACTTATCAACTAATAAAATCAAAGAAAATTGACATAGTTTTTACTACGGGAGGATATATCGCTGCCCCTGCCATAATTGGGGCAAAATTAGCCAAAATTCCCGTTATTTTACATGAATCTAACTATATACCGGGTAAAGTAACTAAATTATTTGGTAGTTGGTGTGAAGTTGTGGGTATTGGTTTTACAGGCACAAGTAAATATTTACCAAAAGTTAAAACTCAGTGGATAAGCACTCCTGTGAGGGAAGAATTTTTATCAGCACAAACATTAGAAGTAGGTATCCCTGATGATATGCCTTTAATTGTAGCTGTAGGGGGTTCACAAGGAGCATTAGGGCTTAATAAATTAGTAAGACAGTCTGCACCTAGTTTACTAGAAGCGGGGGCTTATATCGTTCATTTAACGGGAAAACAAGACGAAGAAGTTGGGACATTTCACCATGATCATTATTTGGAAATGCCTTTTTATGATAACATGGCAGGGTTGCTACAAAGGGCAAATCTAGCTATAAGTAGATCTGGTGCTGGTACATTAACAGAATTAGCCATCACAAAAACTCCTTCTATATTAATACCTTATCCTTTTGCCGCCGAAGATCATCAATTTTATAACGGGCAAGAGTTTGTCAATGGTGAGGCTTCCTTGCTTTTCAGACAAGATAAATTAACGGCAGATTTATTAACAGAAATAGTGTTAGATTTATTAAATAATTCTGATAAATTAAACAATATGGCAGAAAAAGCAGGTAATTTAGCATTAAGAGATAGTGCGAAAATTTTAGCAGATATTATTAAAAAATTATCAAGATAACTGATATTTATTATTTTAAATTATTAGATTTTGACTTAATTAAATAATGAGTTAAAGAGCCTAAAATTTCATATTCCCAACAAAAAATAGAATAACCATAACCGAATTTTTCGGCTACTGCTATTTGTTTTTGTATTTCTTCAGGATGTAAGAAATTATCGAAATTTCCTGCGAAAATACCGATACCAACGGGAATATTGTCAGGTAAATAATTAATTTTTGATGTAGTAATTGCTTGTTTTACTTGAGCAGAATTAGGGCGATAAATTTGGATAACAACTTCATCGATATAACCTTTTTTTGCCCAGTTTAACCAGTCTTGATTATACTTATTTAATGAAAAATTATAAGGATTTGGAGATAAACTTAAGATAATTTTGGGGTTAATTTCCTTAAGATGTTGCCTTACTTTTGCTGTAAGTTTTGTCATGGCTTGAGTTTTATTCCCAAATTCTGAAGGTGTTGACCAATGATCATCTAACTGAATCCCTGTTATATTATATTGAGCCACTTCTGAAATTATCGCTAAAATATATTTTTGTACTTCTGGATGTTCAGGATTTAGCCAAACAAAACCATTAATGATAGTTTTCCCTGAATCAGTTTTCAGTAAGTATTCTGGATGTTTTAAGGCAATTTCATCTTCAGGAGATAACATTAAACCGTATTCTAACCAAGCATATAATTTTAAATCTTGTCTTTTAGCTTTTTTTTCTGAGGCTTTTAAAATATTAGTAAAAGGTGGTACAAAAAAGAGAATACTTTTAACTTGTTTTGAGGGATAAATTGTACCTCCAAAGCCATAAGTACTTACATAAATTCGATTATATCCTGATGAAGCTAAATGATTAAAAACATTGTCTAATAAGCTAGTATGATGAAGAAAAGAAACTCCTACATTTGTCATCCAAACTCCTCTAATTTTCTCATTTTTGTCACCATTATTTTTAAAACTAGAAGCAGGTTTAAATATCAATAATAAAAATAAACTAATAAAAATTATAAATATATTTCTCTGACGCAAAAAAAGTTTTTTCCTTACTTTTAACATTCTTCATTATCCATTTTTAGTTACGATTAAATCAATTTATTAGTAAATTTTGTCTAAAAGATTCATCAATATAGTGCAAAATAGTGATTAGATACGCTAAAATTACTAAATAACTAATGCGGGACTGGCGGAATTGGTAGACGCGCTAGATTCAGATTCTAGTGTTTGTAAAAACTTTCGGGTTCAAGTCCCGAGTTCCGCATTTTTAATGTATATTAATTTTAACCTCAATTTTTCTTACTAATTAATGAACAAAATACATTTAGTTGTTGTAATGATTTTTAATTATTAGTAGGTTGAATGTAAATTTTAATGCCTTTACTTTGTAATTTTTGCCCTTGATTTTTAGCTTCAATTTCACTATTAAATATTCCTAATTGAATTTTGGCTTGTTGATTTATTTTTACTATTTGTGCATTAGGTATAACTTTTTTAATAAGGTTAAAGTTATCCATATTTTGATAATTACTTAATAGATAATATTTTTGATTTACTTTTGGGATTAAAAGATTTTCAGGAGAATTATTGGTAGGTATAGAAAGAGATAAAGGCGATTGATTTTTTTTGATTTCCGCAAATAAAGCAGTTTTTAAGTCAGGATAAACAGGAGATTTATTAGCAACAATAGAATTATTTTGATTTTCTGATAAGGGATTAGGTAAAGATGGTTTTTGAATAGTATTTATATTAATATTTTGATTCTCTATATTAGGATTATTTTCTGTTAAATTAGTTTCTTGATTTTGATTTTCAGGTGTATTAATTAGAGGTTGATTTTCAGTGGGATTATTAACTAAAATTTCTTTATCTTGACTAAAAAAAATAAATAAATTCGCACCAAAAAATAAAATAATAGCGAAAATGCCCCAAGGAGTTAAGATAACATCTAACAGAGATTTTGAATCCGATATTGTGTCATCGCCAATCAAACGAGAAGCTACAGAAATAGTTTCTTCAGGTTGAAAAATATCAGGGTTATAAACTAAAGCAGAATTATATTCTTGATATTTTGGTGTTGTGATAGGTTGTTCTATAATTAAATCAGGAATTAATACAGATTCTTCCTTATGACTTTTTTCATATCTATTCAACTCTAAACCTAAGTCTAAATCAAGGTTTTGAATAATTTTTTTTATTTGCGGATGAACTGATGTTACTATTTCACTCATAAATTAATGACACTTTATTGTTTAGATAACTTATTAAAGCAAATTTTATCTCAACCACAATGGGATAAACAAAGAAGATACCATGAATTAGCGAAATGTTGGCATCAAATAAATAATCCTAGAGTAATACAACATACTCGTCCTATTTATTTTCGAGATGAAGTATTAAATATTGCTACATCTAGTTCAGCTTGGGCACAGGATTTAAACTTACAAAGACGTAGTTTACTTACTAAAATTAATCGTCGTGTGGAATCACCCATTAATGATTTACGTTTTGCTTCGGCGCAGTGGTATCAAAATCATCTCATTTTCATGGAGGAGGAAGATGACAATAAAATACATCCTAGCACTATAATTTCTGAGTCTTCTGTCAATGTCTCTACCGTCGATAACTCTCAAGAAGTATTACAGTCATGGTTAGAAACTATCAAAAAAAGAGCATTAACTTGGAAAACTTGTCCTCGTTGTGAAACTTCTTGTCCTGAAGGAGAATTAAAACGTTGGGGTTGTTGCGCTATTTGTTTTCGAGAGAAAAATTCCCAATTTTTAAGTAAAATAACTGCTAATGAATAGTAGGTTTTATCTTGACTAATTCTATCTCTTTTTCGTCTCCCGGTTCAAAACGAATAGCTGTACCTGCTGGGATATTTAACCTCATATTGATAGTTTTTTCTCGGTTAAAATGTAATGATTTGTTAACTTTTGAAAAGGGAAAATGTGAACCAATTTGAATAGGGCGATCGCCTGTATTAGCTACAGTAATTTGTAAAGTTTCCCTTCCTTGATTTAATTCAATTACACCCTCTTGGGTAAAAAATTCTCCGGGTATCATAATTAATAAATAAAAATAAAACTAATAATCTAATTATATAATAAAATAACTTAATGACATCAAAGAAAGAATAAATTTTTGATTGATCAAATAAATATTTTAAGAAAATTTAGGTACTTTTAAAAAAATGCAACTATCCCCCCAAGAAAAAGATAAATTATTAATTTTTACTGCTGGTTTATTAGCGGAAAGACGCAAAGAAAAAGGTTTAAAACTGAATTATCCTGAAGCTATTGCTTATATTTCTGCCGCCATTTTAGAAGGTGCGAGGGAGGGGAAAACTGTAGCGGATTTAATGAATTATGGCACAACTTTATTAACCAGAAATGATGTTATGTCGGGTATTCCAGAGATGATTGAAGACGTGCAAGTAGAAGCCACTTTTCCTGATGGCACAAAATTAGTTACAGTACATAATCCTATTCGTTAATATTGACTATGATTATTCTTACTAAAAAATTGACTTTTTCCCCAAATAATAAACCTAATTTAACTATTTTTTTGACGGCGGAAGAAAGACTAAAAATCAAACATACAATTTCTATTAAAGAGTCTAATAATGAAGATATTAAACTACTTAAATTAAATTTGAATAGGGGAAATATTTTAAAATCAGGTGATATATTAACTAATGATAAAGAAGATTTTTTTGTAGAAATTCAAGCTAAATCAGAAGTAGTTATTACGGTTAAATCTAACTCTAAATTAAGTTTATTAAAAGCAGCTTATCATTTAGGAAATCGTCATGTTAATTTAGAAATAGGGGAAGATTATCTACGTTTTTCTCCTGATTATGTCTTAGAATCTATGATTGTTAAATTAGGGTTAAATATTCACCAAGAAATAACTCCTTTTTTTCCTGAAGTTGGTGCTTATAAACATTAGAATTCTTGCAGAAGTGGAGTAATGAGTAATGAGTAATGAGTAATGAGTAATGAGTAATGAGTTAAGAAATTAACGTTTTCCATCCTAAAATAGATTTTACTTTTTATTTTGCAAGAGGTCTATTAATTTAATTAGAAAAAACTAATTTCATGGAATAATTTACTAATTATTTATTAAAACTTTCTGTAATAAATTACTATCAACTTGATCTGTAATTATTACCTTACCAATTTTTTCAGGTAAAATAAAACGAACTTTTCCTCCTTTCACTTTCTTATCCATTTGTAAAGATGCGATAGCCATATCTACATCAAGATAATCGGGGATTTTCGTGGGTAATCCAGCTTTTTCAATTAAATTATACTGTCTTTGACTTTCTTCTGATGTCCATAAATTCATCTCTAAAGCAATTTTACCAGCCGCCACCATCCCAATGGCCACCGCTTCTCCGTGAACAAAAGTATTATAATTAGTTAAACTTTCTACGACATGACCAATAGTGTGACCATAATTGAGAATAGCGCGTAATCCTCCTTCTTTTTCATCTTGAGAAACAACATCCGCTTTTGCTTGACAAGAACGAGTTAAAATTTCAGTTAATAGATCATCTTCTAAATTATTTAAGCTATTAAGGTTATTTGCTAATTCTAAACGCTCAAAAAGAGTTTTATCCCAAATCACTCCATATTTAATAACCTCCGCCATTCCAGCCCTAAACTCTCTATCAGGCAATGTTTTTAAAACACTAGAATCGATTAAAACTAATTTCGGTTGATAAAAAGCGCCAATCAAATTTTTCCCTTGAGGATGATTTACTCCTGTTTTTCCTCCTACAGAAGCATCCACCATCCCTAACAAAGAAGTAGGAATTTGAATAAAATTAATACCTCTTAACCAAGTCGCTGCAGCAAATCCCGTCATATCCCCTACAACACCACCACCTAATGCTAACATTGTTGAGTTACGTTCTAATCTAAATTGAAGTGCAGTATCATAGATTTTGGAGATAGAATCAAGAGTTTTATAACTTTCTCCAGCAGGAATTAAATGATAATTGACGGTAAAACCAGCTTTTTCTAGTGAATTAACCGTTATGTTACCGTAATAATCAAAAATTTCTGCATTGGAAATGATTAAGATTTTTTTACCTAGATTTAAGGTTTTTGCTTTCTCCCCGATAGTCGATAATCCATTATTAGTAACGCAGATAGAATAAGAGTTTTCAGGCAAACAGACGGAGATAATTGATTCCATAAGAAAGAATAGTCATGATTGAGATCAAATTTATTTTATCTTAATTGGAGTTGTTGCAATATCTAACTACTTAAGGGTAAAAAATTATCTATTTTAAAATTGCTCATGTGGTATATTAACAAAAGTAATTAGTGTTGATATTGCCATGAAATCTCGTTCTTTTGTACCTAAGATCCTTATTGTAGCATTAGGAGTGATTCTTGTTGCCTTTTTTGGTTTATGGTTTTTTATGGGTAAATATCCCCATTACATTGTCAAGGGAGGAGTTAAAAATAATCCTCAAGGGGTGGTATTTATTCCCAAACAAGCGCCATTAATGGTATCTTTATTGATTAATCCTAATGAATTAGGCATCATAACTAAGTTATTTCCTTCTAATGATGAACAAAAAAGAATTTTAAAAGCTATTGAACAACTTAGAACTAATTTACTATCTCAAGCTCAAGTGGATTCTAAGGAAGATTTACAAAACTGGTTAGGAGATGAAATTACTTTAGCCGTAACCTCTTTAGATTATGATCATAATAATGATAATGGAGTAACACCTGGATATTTATTAGTTGCTAAAAATAAATCCCCTCAGTTAGCAAGAGAATTTTTACAAACTTATTATGGTAAACAAGCTGTTTCTAATAATGCACAATTAATTTTTGAGAAATACAAAGGAGTAAATTTAGTTTTTCAACAACCAACGGTTGCTAATGCGTCAATTAAACAGGTAGCCGCCGCCGTAGTAGGAGATTTCGTCTTATTTGCTAATGATATACAAGTATTAAAAGAGTCTATTAATAATGCTCAAGCTATTGATCTTAATTTAGCTCATAATTTAGCATACCAGAAAGCGATCGCCTCTTTAACAGAAGAAAAAGTTAGCGTTGCCTATGTCAATTTACCTTCAACTTCCGCATGGATTGGGAATAAACCAGATATAGAAAATTCTTTAATAAATCAAAGTCTTACTTTATCACTAAGTTTAAATCCTCAAGGATTAATAACTCATACAGCGTTATTTGGAGTTAATGAAGAAGAAAATCAACCGCCGAGTTTAACAAAACCACCTCAAACCCTAGCTTATATTTCTGATAATAGTATTTTTGCAGTGGCAGGAGTAAACTTAGAGAAATTTTGGCTATCTATCCAACAAGGATTAAAAGAAAATAACCCCTTATGTCAATTAATTTATCAAGGCATTCATCCTTTAGAAGACTCATTAAAAATTGATTTTGCTGAAAATATTTTTCCCTATGTTACCCAAGAATATGGGTTATCTTTATCTATCAATGAAACAACTAAAGAATTAGACTGGTTATTTGTCAATGAAACTCAAGAAAATTCATTAAATAAAAGTTTAGATAATATTGCTAAAAATAGAGGCTTAAGTGTTGGTAAATTACCTTTAAATAACAATACAATTACTGCTTGGACACAATTAGTTACAACTTCTAAAAATAATTTTTCTAATGTGGAAACCCAAGTAAAAGGAGTCTATATCGAAAAAGATTCCTACGAAATTTTAACTAATTCAGTCAACGTTTTAAGTAATACTTTAAATCATCCTGAAAATAATTTATTAGAAACATCTAATTTTCAATCAATAATTCAAGCCTTACCTAACAATAATGATGGTTATTTATATCTACAATGGCAACCTTTAAAACCTTATATAACTAAAAGATTTCCTGTGATAAAAATTGCTGAATTAGCCTTTAAACCATTATTTGATAATCTAAAATCTTTAACTATTACTATGGATTCAGTGGAAAATGACATCAGAAAAGGTACTATTTTTATAAATTTATCCCAGTGACAAAATTTTAAAAAACCTGAATTATTATTATCTCAGAATCCATAGAAAAATTAATTCTAGTAAAGGTTTTAAATGTAAGCTACCTATCGGAATTGAACCGACAACCTATTCATTACGAATGAATTGCTCTGCCAATTGAGCTAAGGTAGCACAAATTAACAATAATATTATAACGAAGATTTCCGATTTAGACAAAGAAACAAATAGGAAAGGTTTTCTGATTATTTTATTTCTTATCAATAAATTAAAGATTGCTATAGTTGTTTTAGAATTACTAAAAAATAAATAGGATAATTTAATTACTACATCAAATGAGCAATAATTATTGGGAAGTTATCAGTCAATTTGTGGAAATAAAATCACCTTGGTTAAAATTAATTGGGGAAAAAGTTAAGGATAATAAAGGACAAATATTAGATTATTGGCGAGTAGAAAAAGATGATTCTTTAATTATTATTACTGAATATAAAAATCAATTATTTTTTCCTCCTTGGGTTTATCGTCATGGTATTAATCAAGTTACTCTCGATTTTGCTGGTGGTAGAGTTAACCCTCAAATAACTTTAGAAGATAATGCTTTTTTAATTTTAGAAAGAGAGTTAAATCTTGAAAAAAAAGATCTTAAAAACTTAATTCCAATTAATCAAAAACCTTGGATAATTAATAGTGCTTTTAATAATCAAAAATTATGGGGTTTTTATAGTCAAATTAAGTCTGAAATTAATGTAGCAGAAGGTATATTTTATTCTCTTACACAGCAAGATTTATTAAGATTACTCAATGATTTAACCTGTATTCAGTGTCGATCACTATTATTAGAAAGTATTTGTCAAGGAATTGTTGCAGTTTCTTAATCAAACAGTATAGAATTTAACTGAAGAATCTATTATTTTAAGATAAAAATTTTACTTTCTCTTTTACCAGAGGAAATATTTATAAAAACATGAGTACTTATACTTTTTTGTCAAGTTACAATTATGGCAACACTATTGAGTTGATTCGAGACGAAATCCGTGCCTTATTAGAAAGAGGTACAATTAGCCGTCATCAAAGGATTTACAGTCTTGCTAATTATATTCCCCCTAGAGAATGGTTATCCATTGAAAAACAACTAGAAGAAAAAGATTATTTATTGCGCGATCGCATAGGGGATTTATTAGGAGTAGAAAACTGGGATAATGATTAAAATATAGGGGTTAAGTTGATTAACCCTCCAAAAAATAAATATTTAACACTCAATTATCTTTAGCGAGATAAATTTAGTTTTTCTAATTCTTCTCTTAAACTAATAACTTCTTTTGTAAGTTCTTGAATGTCATCATTTTTCTTATTCCCAGAATTAATCTCTATATCTTGATAAGATTTATTACTATCAAATTTAACGCCGTTAAAAAATTGTTCGATGATTTTTTTAGCTTCTTGTTCAGTTATAGTACCTTTTTCTTCCCATTCTTTTGATTTTTGTTGCCATTGTGCATTCAAATCTGATAAAACTTGACTACGTTTTTGATTATCTTGTAAAGTTTCCACCGCCGAAGTTGTCGCACCAATAGCAGTTCTAAACCCTTCTTGAATTATACTAAATAAAGTATTGTTTTCCATTATGATTAATTTACTCCGTATTCAAAAAAATATCTTCAACTTTAATATAATGTAACTTTTGATTATTATATCTTCAAAGTAAATAGTGATAACCACACTTTAATTTATTAAAGTAATAAAATATATTTCTATATTAAGATTTAGTCTTTTTTTATTTATGAGTAAACAGATTTTAACAGGATTTGGTTTTTTTACGGGAGTAAGTTATCCTTTTCAAGCCATAAGAATTTTAGGACAAAATCGTAAATTATGGAAATATTTAATTATTCCTATTCTAATCAATTTTTTGGCAGGAATAACTACTTATATTTTATTATTAAATCCTAGTTTAAAACTTTTTGACACTATTACTAATAATGTAATTTTATGGGTAGATAAAGTCATAGATAAACTACCTGAATGGTCACATTTTTTAGTTTATATAATACTTTTTATTAGTTTTTTATTAAAGGCATTTCTATTTATTTTATTACTAATAATAATCGGTTTTATTATTGTCCAATTTGGTTCAATTTTAGGCTCACCTTGGTATGGGAAATTATCAGAACAATTAGAAATTTTCCGCACGGGAAAACTAGAAATAATAGAAGTAAGTATATTCCAAGATATATTTAGAGCAATTTTATTTGAACTAAAAAAACTATTGTTAATAGTGATAGTTAGTCTTCCTTTTTTTCTGTTTAACTTAATTCCCAGTATAGGTAACTTAGTTTCTTTAACCATCGGATTTACTTTAACTACTACTATTATTTGCTTAGATTTTTGTGACGCAATTTTAGAAAGAAAACGCCTACATTTTCGAGAAAAATTAAAATTTGTTTGGCAAGGTTTTCCCACTACCGCAGGATTTGGGTTAATTTGTTTAACCTTGATTAGTATTCCTTTATTTAATTTAATTGTAATTCCTATTTGTGTTTGTGCAGGAACATTATTAGTCTGCGATAAAGCTAGAAATAACTAAGCCTTCCGCTTTAGATTTAGAGAGATAAATTGATTACCGCCCCCCAGCCCCCAACTTTGGGGGAGAAAAAAAGTTTCTTGCCTCAGATTTAGGGCATAAATTGATTCTCGCCCCCCAGCCCCCAACTTTGGGGGAGAAAAAAAGTTTCCTGCCCCAGATTTAGGGAGATAAATTGATTACCGCCTCTAGAAAAAAAGTCCCCATATTTGGGGATTTAGGGGCGTATTACAAAAAAAGTCCCCAGATTTGGGGATTTAGGGGCGTATTATAAAAAAAAGTTTCCTGTCTCAGATTTAGAGGCATAAATTAGTATGGAGTAGTAGGTATATTTAAACCACGATCGCGCAAATATTTACCTGTTTCACGAGAAGGAGTGTAATTATAACCTAATCCACTAGAACCTTCGGAATCATTAAGAACTTGAGGTGTAAGCATAACAATTACTTCTGAACGAGCTTTATCTTTAATAGTGGAGCGGAATAAACTACCAATAATGGGTAAATCTCCTAAAATCGGCACTTTAGAAATATTTGTTCTTTCACCATCAGAGATAATTCCTGATAAAATCAAAGTTTGTCCATCCCGTAAACGAATTAACCCAGAAGATACCGTTCTTTTTTGTAAAGGAGTAATGACGTTATCTGCACCATTACCACTACTGAAAACTTGTGCGGGCCCAGGGGCGCTAATGGAAGGATTTACTTGTAAATTAATAAAACCATTATCATCAATTTTATCAATACGAACTCCTAACGTTAACCCTGCTGGTTCAATAACAGGAGTTGTAGTTCTAACACCACTTAATTGATCAATGGAAGTATTAACGCTAGTTACAACGTTTTGGATTAATTCTACTGTACCAACTTGACCTTCTTGTACCACTAAAGTAGGATCAGTTAAAATTTTGGCATTTCCTGAAGATACATTAGCTCTAATTTGGGCTAAAAATGCTTGAGGTACGTTAAAATTAGTACCCGGGGTAACACGAGCGGCATTCCCCGGTTGAGTAGGATCTGCTGTTGAACCAAAGGGAGAAATTTGACCCGAATTGGGTGTTCCTAAGGGTAGGGTATCTACATCTGGAGATTTTAAAAGTAAACTATTTATAACATCTCGGCTTATCCCAGTTGTACCATTTTGTAAAGATCGACTTAGTTCTCCTCTGAGAAATTCGTTTGTCAAGTTGCTATTAAATGAGTCTATAATACTACGATTTTCTTGAAAAGCAGGAGTTAAATTACCATCAGGATCAATTCTGAATTGTTGAGAACTTACGTTCGTATTATTTGTACCAAAGTTAATTACTCCCACACCACCATCTTGAACTACTCCAGTGTCATTAATCCCAAAAGAGAAACTAGAACCAAAACTATCATTTTGATCTAGTTGTACGTCAACAACTTTCACGTTAACCGCTACTTGACGACGACGAACATCTAACTGAGTTAAGAAAGAAGTAGCCATTTGCACTAAATTAGCATCACCCACAAGGGTAACAGTATCATTAATAGGATCTGCATGAACTGTCAAACCTTTTAATACCAAATATTCGTTATCTTTTTCCGCACTTTCTAATTTTTTAACTTCAAAAGTTCTGGTAACTTTACCGTCTTTTTCTTCGTCTTTAACTTCAACAATGTTACCTTGAGCTCCTTGACTATTTAAAAAACTAGCTGCTCCCACCGAACTATATTGATTTAAGCGAATACTACGAGTAATGGTATTTCTCACAGAAGGGGGTAACTTACTGCCTACAAAAATAGTTTTACCTTGAACACTAGCTTTTAAACCAGAAATCATTAAAACACTATTAAAAACATCTTGTACTGGTTCATTTTCTAAATCTAAAGATACAGTATTTGTGGTTTTTTCATCGGTATTTTTATCAGTAAAGATAATGTTATATCCTGCGGCACGACTTAATAAGGCTAATACCTCGGTAGCTGGTGCATCTCTCAAAACTAAACGAGGTACAGTAATATTTGTACCTAAATTGATCGTAGGAGTACTACTATTTACATTAGACACTGACATATCACCTACAGGTGGAGCTACGGCTCTGGGCAGAAAAGGCGGAGGTGTAGGTTGAGAATTTTCCACTGGTTTGCCATCAATTTTAATCCCCGGATTCGGAAATAAGACATCTTGATTAGGAGGAAAAGATTGAGCAATAGATTGAGGTTGTTTTTTAAAAGTTAGTTTTTTATGTAAACTAGGATTTGCTAATGCTAAAGACTGAGAAGAAAGAAGAACAATAGCAGTACTACTTAAAAACTTGATTTGATTAACAGAAAATTTGATCATGGATTTGTTCCTACACACACTTAATTTTTTTATAGTCTGATTATGAAATAGTTTGACAAAACAAAGGAAAACCACAAAGGTTATTATTTTTATTTGGCAGGAGGTGATTCGCCTTTACCTTTAGCTTCTCCTTCTGCAGGAGGAGGTGGAGCTACTGGTTGTAAGTCAGGAAAGACTGCCTTAACAGTGATAGTTGTTTTTAATTTAGGATTTCCTACGGTTACTAATTGGTTATTTTCTAGTAAATATTTGGCTGGATCTATGGTGGATGTGTTAAGATTTTGCACAACTAATAAAGGTTGTAACCTTTCAAGATCTTGTAAAAATAACTGTAATTGCGTAAAGTTACCCTCTAAATCAAGATTATAAGTTTTAACTTGAAAATTATTAGTAGCTAAAGAACCTAAAGAATCATCACCAACTTTTTCTTTTTCTGCGGAAGGAACATAACTTGTCATTTTAATATCATTAAAGTTAGTAAAGTTATTAACATCTAACAATAAAGTTTCTAAGTTTTGATCTGTGGCAAAAAGTTTAAGTACATCTTCTTTGAGAATTTTAGCTTGATCTAATTCATTTTCTTTACTGGCAATAATTTGATCTAATTCCCCTGAATTAATTTGCTCTAATTGAGCTTGTTTTTCCTGTTTTTGTTTGTTTAAGTCCGATAATTCCGTCCATACAGGAAGTACTTGACTATAAAACAAGTAACCTGCCATAAGAAAACCACCTACGCCAATAGCAATGCCTGTTACTTTGGGAGTAAAAGTTATACCAAAGGCTTTGGGAGAGTCTCCATCATCGCCAAAATCACCATCTTGGGGATCGAATTCATCGGAAGTAGTAAAAGATGTTGTCATGGTTTAGTTTCTCCTTCTGGTGTTGGTGTTGGTGGTGTTGGTGTTGTATTAGCTATTTCTTCTAATTTTAACGCTCCTTTTCGCTGTAAGTTGGTTAATCTTGACACAAGACCAATAGCACCTCTACTATTAAGCACATTAAGTAATTCTTCCGATGGTTTATCGTTAATTTGAGCGGTAATACTATAAGAAACTACTTGAGGTAATGTTATGAGATCTGAATTTGTTGTTCCTCCTTCTGTTGGGGTATTACCATTTACTTCGTCAATTAATTGTTGTCGATTGGAAATTATTTGACTAGGATTATCTGCAAGACTGGTAGTTGTCAGTTTAGTTTGTTCGCCATCGAGAAAACGAGAATTTTTGAGAGTTAAAACAAAATCGTTAACATTGTCATAGGAATCAGCATAACCAGCAATGGTTAAGATCTTATTTTCTGATTGCGAAATAGACTGAATTTGAACCGAAGGAGGTGTAACACTGCCAATTTCTGACAACATCGCTGACCAAGGTTTAATTTGATTAAAAACACTAGCAAGGATGCCAATTTCTCGATTAACACCATCGATTTCTGTTTTAATAGCATTAACTTGGGCATTTTGTCCTTGTAAACGCTGAATTTCTGCATCTAACTGGGCGATCGCACTAGCGGTGGTAGTTTTTTGATTATTTAAGAAAAATAAAGCGCCTCCAGTAGCCGCAATAAAAGCGACAGCAACACCAGCACCAATTAAAATGGGTAGTTTTTCAATTAGAGGAGTATCAGTTTTTTTCTTAAAAGCAGTAGTACCAACAGTAGAAGTATCTAGTTTACGATCTTTTAAAAAATTAATATCAATTTTATACATAATTAGATCATCCTCATACCTAAACCGATTACTGTACCTAATCCAGCTCTTTGCATCACCGATAAATCTTCTTTAAAAGTTAAAGATAGTGCAGAAACAGGATCAATTTGCATGGCAGGAAGACTTAATTTTTTGGTGAAAAACTCATCAATTTGAGATAAACCAGAACCTGGCCCTGCTAAAAGTAATTGTACTACTTCAACGTCACCACTTTGATTAAGATAAAAATTAATGGAACGACGTAATTCATCCACTAATTCACCTAAAACCCTTAATAAAGAGTCCATACCCGGATTAATCCATGTTTGACTACTGGTAGTATTCGTTGTACTTTGTTCGGGATTATTGGGAATAGTGATTTCTTGTAGTAATTCAGTATTTTTAGATGTTGGTAAATTCATGGCTTGAGCTAAAGCGGTTTGCATTTGATATGTACCAATGGGAATAGTACGAGAAAATTGAGGTACTCCTTCCACAATAATAGCTATTTCGGTAGTATCAAATTCAATATCCACTAAAACCACAGCTTCACTAGAAGAAAATTGTTTTAACTGCTCTTTTATGGTTCTAATTAAAGCAAAACTATTAATTTCTAAGACATTGATTTTTAAACCAGCTTGTTGAAAAGTCTCAAGATATAAATCTGTTACTTCTCGGCGAGTAGCTACCAATAAAACCTGTACTTTTTCAATGCCGTCATCATCAACAAAATAACCTAATTTCTGAAAGTCTATATCAACTTCTTCTCTAGGATAAGGAAGATAAAGACTAGCTTCATGATTTAATACCATATCTCGCAATTCTTGATCATTTAACTCCGCAGGAATAGGAATAATGCGAATAATAGACTCTTTCATGGGTACTGCCGTAGCGATTTGTTTTGGTTTAACTTTCGCTTCTTTGAGTAATTGATCAATTAATTCAGCTAATCCTGAAGAATCAACGATTTGTCCTTCTTGAAAAATGTCTTCAGGGACATCAATGGAGTGGTATTTTAACAGTTTATATTGCTGTCCTTTTTTGGTTAGTTGAGTTAAAGTAATTTTGTCAGGATTAATTTCTATTCCTACGCCACTACTTTTTCCCCCGATCAAATTAGTTAAAAAATCTAACATTTTCTTAGCTCCTTTTCCGTATATTTACGGATATAAGATAAAGATTTAATAAACATATCTTACCCTATCTAAAACAACGGATCATTATTTCCTTTTTGACAGGATAAACAAACAAACTATAATCAAATATTATTTAATCTAAATCATACTCAAAAACTGATAAAAAAACTCGTATTATTTATTAATTTAATTTTATTACAAAATATTGTGAAAGTTAGTTGTCAGCATTGAAATTTAGAGTTTTGGATTTCAGGTTTTGGATTTCAGGTTTTAGGTTTCAGATTTTAGGTGTCGGGTGCGAGTTTCAGGTTTTTAATAATGAGTTGATAGATTATTCAATACTCTTCCTATCTCCTGTCTCCTCTCTTGACTGATAATTTTATGGTTTACTCAGATAAAAATTGACTATTATTTAGGATTAGTATAAATGTTTTTTTCCTCATCTCATAGCTATAAACATAATTTCATTGTCTATATCGGTTGGTTTATTTCAGGATTATTAATTACATTATTAGTTAGTTGTACAACCCCTAAGCCTGTGACTAACGAGATTGAATTTTGGACAATGCAGTTACAGCCTCAGTTTACCGCTTATTTTACCCAGTTAAATCAAAGTTTTGAAAAAGATAATTCCCCTTCTCAAATTCGTTGGGTAGATGTGCCTTGGAGTGCCATGGAGAGTAAAATTTTAACGGCAGTATCCGCAAAAAGTGCCCCTGATGTGGTTAATCTGAATCCTGATTTTGCTTCTCAATTAGCTAGTCGAAACGCATGGTTAAATTTAGATACAGAAATTTCTCCCCAAGTAAAAAGTCAATATTTAGAAAAAATTTGGGAGGGGAATCAAATGGAAGTTTGTCAAGAAAAGGATAAATGTACAACCATGACTTTTGGTATTCCTTGGTATTTAACCACTACCGTTACTGTTTATAATCAAGAATTATTCAAACAAGCTGGTATTACTCAACCGCCTACTAATTATGAAGATTTAGCCATCGTCGCCGAGAAAATTAAAAGTAAAACAGGGAAATATGCTTTTTTTGTACCTTTAGTGACAAATGACTCTAACGAAATTTTACAGTCTTTTGTGAAAATGGGAGCTAATTTATTAGATAATGATGGTAAAGCTGGTTTTAATACTCCTGAAGGTATTGCAGTTTTTCGTTATTGGACAGATTTATACCAAAAAGATTTATTACCCCCAGAAATTATGACTCAAGGTCATCGTCATGGTATTGAATTATATCAGGCTGGGGAGTTAGCTTTAATCGGTACAGGTGCGGAATTTTTGAAAACTATTGCCACTAATGCGCCTACTGTTTATGAGCAATCTGCTGTATCTTCTCAAATTACAGGAAAAACCAATAAACAAAATGTATCCGTGATGAATTTAGTTATTCCTAAAGATACCACTAAATCAAAAGAGGCGATTAATTATGCTTTATTTGTTACTAACGGTGATAATCAATTAAAATTTGCCCAAGAAGCCAATGTTTTACCTTCTCATAATCAGGCGATCGCAAAATATATTAGTAACTTAGAGAAAGATGGAAATAAAGATATTGTCACCGAAGCGAGAAGAATTAGTGCGACACAGCTAAAAGATGCACAAATATTAATTCCTCCTGTGAAAAATATTAACGAATTGAAAAAAATTATTCACGAAAATCTACAAAGTGCTATGTTAAAAGAGAAGACAGTAGAACAAGCCGTTACCGATGCTGCTAACCAATGGAATAATAAGTAGGAAATGGGAGTAAGGAGTAAGGAGTAAGGAGTAAGGAGTAAGGAGTAAGGAGTTAGGAGTAAGGAGTTAGGAGTTAGGAGTTAGGAGTTAGAAATTAGAAATTAGAAATTAGAAATTAGAAAGAAAACGGGGAATAGTCTAATAATTTAACTAGAATAAAAACTATCTAATTTGATGTCTATAAACTCATTCTTTAAAACCTGAAACCTGAAACCTGAAAAATAGTAGTATTTATTATTATTTATTGAAATAAGCATTTAACTTTATTGACTAAATTTTATATATGGTGTATGGAGAGAGCAGACTACCCCATATGTATGGTATAAAAGAGAAGAACTAAACAGCAGTAAATTTTTTTTTGAGTAGAAATACTTAAAGTAAGCGAGGCAGAAGCAATGTTATTGGATACGCAAGAAAATACGATCTCTAGCCATTCATCAACGACTTATAATGAGCATTTTAGTAGCTCGACAAAGAGTATCGAAGTAATAAAGCGCAATGGAAAATCAGCACCTCTTGATATTAGTAAAATCAGAAAAGTAGTCAACTGGGCTTGTAATGGAAAAGATGTCAATTCTATTGCCTTAGAATCTGGTTTAAAAACTCGTCTGCGTGACGGTATCACTACTAGAGATATTCAAGACAATTTAATCAATTGTGCCTTAGAAATGTGTAACTTAGAAGAACCTGACTGGCGTTATGTAGCAGGGCGATTACATACTTGGAGTTTATGGAAAGATACCCTAGCCAGGAGGGGTTATAACTATGGTAACTATCCTCAAACGGTGGCTAATTTTGTGAAAGAAGGCAAATATGATCCTCGAATCTTAACTTATTCCCCAGAAGAATTAGAAATTGCCAATAGTTGGATTAATCCAGACTGGGATTTAGATTATGATTATGCTGGAGTTGTCTTGTTAAGCAGTCGTTATCTTTTGCCTCAAGAATTAGCTCAAGAAGCCTTCCTTACCTGTAGTTTATTATTAGCGATGGTGGAAACTCCAGAGGTGAGATTAACTTACGCTCGTCAATTTTATCAGGCGATCGCATCCCGTCGTATTTCTTTAGCAACACCTATTTTAGCAAATTTAAGAGTGCCTAACGGCTCATTAACTAGCTGTTTTATTGTGAGTATTGATGATAACTTAGAAAGTATTTTTCAAGAAATTACTAATACTGCTAGAATTTCCAAAAACGGGGGAGGAGTAGGAGTAAATGTCTCCAGAATTAGGGCTACAGGAAGCTCCGTTATGGGTAAAAAGAACGCATCAGGAGGGGTGATACCTTGGATCAAACTCCTTAATGATACCGCTATAGCCGTAAATCAGGGAGGAAGACGAGCAGGTGCTGTGACTGTAGGTTTAGATATATGGCATCTCGATGTACCAGAATTTTTGGAGATGCAAACAGAAAATGGTGATCAACGTCGTAAGGCTTATGATGTATTTCCTCAGCTTATTTTAGTTGATGAATTTATGCGCCGAGTTAAGCATAAGCAAGAATGGACTTTAGTTGATCCTTTTGAAGTTAAAAATGCTTTAAATATTGATTTACCACCGTTATGGGGAGCAGAATTTGAAAAAGCCTATAGTATTATAGAAGCAAATCTTGACACGAAAATAAAAATCTATAAAAAAGTCAACGCCAGAGAATTATTCAAACATATCATGAGGGCGCAAGTAGAAACAGGAATGCCCTATCTTGCCTTTAAAGATACTATCAACAAAGCTAATCCCAATAAACATGATGGTTATATACCCGGAGTAAATTTATGTACAGAGTCATTCTCTAATGTTACACCTGATAAATATGCTCACTGCTGTAATTTAGTCTCTCTTAACCTTGCTAATTTAGAAGAAGAAGAAATGGAGACGACTTGCACTTTAGCTGTAAGAATTTTAGATAATACCATCGAAATTACCCTACCTCCTTTCGCCGACGCTGCTGCCCATAATAATCGCTATCGTACCATCGGAGTCGGTGCAATGGGACTGGCTGATTGGTTAGCAAAACGAAATCTAAGATATAGTAATCTCTCACAAATCAGTAATTTATTTGAAGATATTGGTTATTATTGTACTCATGCTTCTATGGAATTATCTAGGGAGAGGGGTGCTTATCCCGCCTTTGATGGTAGCGATTGGAGTAAAGGCTTATTAATCGGTTGTCAACCCGTAGAATGGTTTGAGGAAAACGCTTATAATAAACCTCGTTGGCGACAATTATCCCAAGATATTCAACAATTCGGTATTCGTAACTCTCATATTACTGCTATAGCTCCTAATACTTCCTCATCTTTAGTACAAGGTTGTACCGCTAGTGTTTTGCCTGTTTATAGTCGTTTTTTCTATGATAAATGGGCTAAAGGTACTGTACCCATTGCACCTCCTTTTATTAGTGATAAACAGTGGTTTTATCAAGAAAATAAACACTTTAATCAAGACGAAGTCGTCAAGGCGATCGCTGTCATTCAAAAATGGATAGATACAGGAATTTCAATGGAGTTACTTTTTAATCTCAATGAAGGAGTCTATTTCACTGACGAACCTGAAAGAGCGTTAAAAGCTAAAGACATTTATGATACATTATTGCTTTCATGGGAAAAAGGTTGTAAAGCTGTTTATTATGTGCGTATTGTGCAACGAGATTCTTTTAAGGAAGAATGTACAGCTTGTGCGAATTAAGTAGCATATAATAAGTAATAAGTAATAAACTTTTGATAAAATTTAATAAAAATAAGAATACAATAATTAGGGTTTGCTGAATAAATCAGAAAGCTATTAAAATCAAGGCTTGGGGCATCGTTAAGTTAATAAGAAAGTGCGTAGTTTTAGGCATTTTTGCTCAAAAAACAGGGTAGTATTATACAGTTACAAACTCTAATTTCAAAAATCAAAATCATTAAAACCTTTGCCCATTGCCCTTTGCCCTACCCCTTCCTCAGACTTTTTCAGCAACCCCTAATTATTAGAATATAAATTTAGGGAAAAAGATATGGCAAAGGGCGATCATTTATATTGAAGAAAAATATATTGTATTAAATTGCTGAGTGCTTACATCAAAAAAAGAAGCCGAGATATAATGTCCCGACTTCTCTTTATTTTAAGTATTTATTCTGATTCCCCAGAATTGGGGTTAGGGGCATTCCCCAGAATTGGGATTAGGAAAAAGTAAATTAAACAACGGGTTTAAAACTAGGCACAACTAACTCGTTATCCTGTTTAGTTAACTTGTTATAAAGTCTTTCAGTATTGGGGAAGTTAGCAGCAGGTAAGGTGGGGAAACGGCGATAAGGCACGGTATCTTCACCAAATACTTGAGCATATTCCATACTACCCACTAAGGCGCTGATAAAGGCACGAATACCTTGACTTGCCAAAATGCGGTTATAGTGCTGAATTTCTTTCTGATTAACAGGCGCTCTGCCTAAGAAATGTTTTGTACCTAATTCAATTACTTTAGTATTAGGGAACGGTGCATAAAACTCTTTCAAATACAATTCAGAAGTACCTAAACCTTCAATAAACTCTTTAACGCTAATTTCACCGTTGCTGAGTTTACTTTCAAGATTAGTAAAGTTGGCACTAATGGTATAAGGTTCAACATCACGCTCGAAAACTTGACGATAAGCGGCACGAATAAGGTTTTTAACTGCTACTTTGTCATAGTTATTGGTGAGTTTAAAGACTTTAGTTTGCTCTCTTTGAACTGTAACCCCTTGATTTACACGGTTTTTAACTTCATGTTCACCACGAGAGGAAGAAACTTGTCCTAATTCAATAAATCTTGGAGTAGTTTCTACATCAACTCTTTGCCCGATGTCTTCTCTTAATGTACCGACTCTTGCATTGCGCATTTGTAGCCCGTTAGGGGTAACATAACGCTCGTAAGGTACAGTATCTTCCCCAAAGGCTTGATTATACTCAGGGCTATCGATAAAGGCATCAACTAAAGCATAGAAACCTTTTTTAGAAGCAAGATCAAAGTATTTATTCATTTCACTACGTCCGTAGGTTGGGCGACCTAATAAACGACGGTGAATGAATTCGATGGCTTTACAAACATAGAAAGGAGTCCAGTAAGTTTTTAAGAAAATCTCAGATTTGGCTAACATACGGATAAAGTCACGAAGACTAATGTCACCATTTTCGAGTTTAATTTCTGCTACTTTTAATCTTTGTCCTTCATAAACATCACGGCCGAAAACTTGACGATAAGCCGCAAGAATTACCGCTTGAGTAGAACTTTCACCGAATTTAACTCCTAAACCGTTACTAGCACCAGGTAACTGGTTATTTAAACGAACTACTTTTGCCCCCAATGTCCCAGGATAAGTTCCTAATGCCTTTGGATTGCTGTTTTGGTTGTTGATACCAGGTCCACGATGAATTAAAATTCGTTTAGTATCTTTGCTAAAAGGTGCAGGAGCACTGCTAGGATTACGGGTTTCTTTCGGGAAAATTGCTCCAAATTGAATTTCTAAAGGATCATTTCCTGAACCATAAACGTGCTGATCTGGTAAGGGGCGATCATATTTCGCAAAAGTAGTCACAAATTGAGGTACTTTGCGGAAGGGTGCGCTGTAACTAAACAGATCTTGTTGCATACCCCAGTTACGACATTCTTGAGCTTCAACTCCCAAACCACGAAGGTAGGGTACAGTTTCTTCACCAAAGTAATCGGAATATTCTTGAGAATCAACTAAAGCATCAACTAAGGCATTTAAGCCACCATTAGATACAATAGAAAAGTATTTTTGTACTTCTTCTCGAGAAGATGGTCCACGCCCTAAAATGTGACGGAAAGCCAATTCTAATGCACGAGAATTAATGAAAGGCTCAAAAAATTGCTGACGATATAAAGGAGATTTTGCTAAACGGCGAACAAATTCCTTCATAGAAATATCCCCATTTTTCACCTGAGACTCAAGGTAAGAAATAGATTGAGAGTAGGCACGGGTAATATCTCGCTCGAAAATTTGACGATAAGCGGCTTTGACTACAGAAATTTTCTCCGAAGCCGATAATCCTGGTTTCATCACAAATTTAGGACGACGCTCAGAAGCATTAAAGTAGCTTTGAGGTAATTCTAAACCTTGAGCATCATCAGAAGGACGTTGACGTACTTTTGTCGCAGGAGTAGGTGCTTTTAACTCATTAGTAAGAATTTCAAAATATTGAGTTAAAATTTCTTTGGCTTCGAGATCGTTTTTAAAGTAACTAATAGAAGCTACTCGCATTTCTAGTAAAGCTACAATAGTAGCGTCAATAGAACAAGCATTTTCTAAAACTTCTCTTAATCCTCTGGTATTAACCACTAGAATGTTAGGATCACCAGCCACTACAGCATAGCTAACATAACGTAAAAACCATGACATATCCCGTAAGGATTTCGCCATGTTACTAGGACCATACCGAGCGATATTGATGGTACGGAAACCAGCAGGAATTTTACCAATACCGGGGTTAGTAAATACTGATAATATACCACCTAATAAACCGCCTCCTTCACTGCTACCTTTTCCAGCATCCACAAAAGTTTGGATTGATTGTTGTGCCGCTTTTATATCTGCTGGTAAACCAAAACCACCGCCACCAACTCCAACTAAGGCAGGTTCTTCTACGGGGGGTTTTTCCAAGAAAGACATGGGAGATCCCCCCGTGAAAATGCGATTAGCCGCACGAGAGACGATTAGATCTGAGTTATCGGTCAAAACTTGAGCAATTTCTAGTCTTTTTGCTCCAGATTTAAAATAGTTGTCTAATTCACCTAACTCGTTGTTATCGAGAAAGCGATCTTGCTGTTCAGCTTGAATAATAGTTGAGACAGCAACGGTTTGGTATAATTGCGGTTTTGCTAAAGAACTACCGCCACTTGCTTTTATACTCATTGATTATTTTTATTTTTAAACCGAGTTTCATTATTAATTCATTGGTTATAGATTAAATCTTTTTGGGGTTTCATAGTTAGTTTGTTAAAATTTGTTACAATTTCTTTTTGTGTTTTTTAATACTGTCTAAAGTTAGGAGATAGGAGACAGGAGATAGGAAAATTTTTAATTGTCCATTATTCTTGAATTTTTAAAAACTAACTTGATTAAGCCAACGTACTGCATCTTTTGCGTGATAGGTTAAGATTAAGTCTGCTCCTGCACGTTTAAAACTGGTTAGGGTTTCGATGGTTACTTTTTTTTCGTCTATCCAACCGTTAAGGGCGGCGGCTTTTATCATAGAATATTCTCCTGAGACGTTATAGGCTGCTACGGGTAAGTTGGTCATTTCTTTCACTCGCCAAATTACATCCATATAAGATAAAGCAGGTTTCACCATTAACATATCTGCACCTTCTGCTATGTCTAATTCTACTTCTTTTAAGGCTTCTATAACATTTCCGGGGTTCATCTGGTAAGTACGGCGATCGCCATGACTAGGAGCAGATTCGGCGGCATCACGAAAAGGGCCATAATAGGCAGAAGCATATTTAGCGGCATAGGAAAGAATGGGGGTATTTTCAAAACCGGCCTCGTCTAAAGCCTGACGAATGGAGGTAACAAAACCATCCATCATACCTGAAGGAGCGATAATATCTGCACCTGCGTTGGCTTGAGAAACAGCGGTTTTTTTGAGTAATTCTAGGGTAGGATCATTTAAAACTCTTCCAGTTAAATCTCCTACTTCTAAGTAGCCACAATGTCCATGGGGAGTATATTCACAAAGACAAGTGTCGGCAATCACAATCAAATCTGGTACAGCTTGTTTAACGGCGGTGGCTGCTTTTTGTACTATTCCGCAATCATGCCATGCACCCGTAGCATCGTTATCTTTATCGGTGGGAATCCCGAATAAAATAATAGCTGGAATACCTAAATCATAAACTTCTTTGGCTTCTTCGACGATTTTATCTACGGATAATTGATATACCCCCGGCATGGATTTAACTTCTTTTGCGATGGCGTTTCCGGGTACAGCAAAAAGAGGATAAATTAAATCATTGGCAGTTAATACGGTTTCTTGTACCATACGTCTAAGTTGGGAATTTTGACGCAAACGACGAGGACGATTAATGGGAAACATAGTTTAATATTATAATTTAATTTAATAATTACTTTTCTTTTAGTTTACGGCGATCGCCGACTTTTCCCCTAGAGTTTGGTAATATTTCGTTACATTTAGCTAAAGTGTGCAATGTGAGAGACTTATTTATGAAGATGAATAAATTAAATTTATAGTTAATAATTAATGGAAAACTATCAAAAAAGAATACTATTTTAGATATTTATTGTTGACAATATTTTCATAAAATGTTTCTAAGACTTTAACAGGTTTTAAGTCATTATATAGTAAGGAAATATTTTTCTTAATTTTATTAACAATACTTTGTCGCCATTTATCATTTATACCTAATTCAATGGCAATTTTTAGATAATCTTCCTTACTTTTAGTAATAGTATTAGTAACTTGAATCATTTTTAATATTCCTTCTGATTGTCGAGTACGAAAAAAATCTCCTGAAAAGGTTACTACTGGTAAAGAAGATTCTAATGCGTCTAAAGTTGAATTAAAACCAGTAAAACCAATGGTATCTAAAAAATATCACAACTGTAAAATAACTGAAAATAATCTTCTCTATTTTCTATAGTGGGCAAAAAAACACAATATTCTTCATAATTTAATTTATATTTACTAAAACTTGCTTTGATTCTATTCCACAAAGCGTTAGTAATTACATCATTATTTTGATTGACTTTAGGATGTATAAAAACAAATTGGGCATTTTTTACCTTGATAGCTATTTCAGGATAAATATAGTCATATTGTGGTAAATATTTAGAAGGAAATTGAGAAGAAATGTAGATAATATTCTCTTCTTTTAAGCTAAATTTTGTTTTATTTTTTTCTATTAGGGGAAAATCTCTTTGTTGATAAACTATACCTAAATTAGGTAATTTGATTAATTTTTCTGAATAATGATTTTCTGATGTTTCTTTTTCTATTAATTCACTGGAAATAAAATAATCGATAGTAGGAATTCCAGATGTTATGGGATGAAGCCAAGTAACACATTGATTTTTTGCTAATCTTAATCCGGCTAATTGTGACATTCTCGGATACATTGCCAAATCTAAAAAAACTAATATATCTAAGTCATTTTTCTGAATTTGTTGAGCTATATTTTCAATGGTTAATACATCGCTCAAGTGATAAAATTTATCACTATATTGTTTAAATTCTTCAGTAATTTTATCTTCTGAAAAATTACCTAAATAATAACAGTAAATATCAAATTTTTCTTTGTCAAGATATTTAATCCATCCTAAAGATAATTTTCCTACAACATGACTTCTTAAACAATAAGAAATATAACCAACTTTTACTTTAGAATTATTTTCTTTAAATTTAGGTTTAATTTCTTCACAATAATCAGGATAATTTGTCTTCATAACTTGATGAATAAACTTACCATATAAACATTGTAAATATAAATCATTTTTACTTTGATAGTGTAAATGATAATTAGTATGAGTATCTATTAAATTAAAAGCTAATTTTTGATCTTTAGCAGAATTTAAAGAAAAATTTTTAGATATATTTTCCAAAAAATACGTTAAGTTATGACGATAATATTCTATTTCTGATTCTTCTTGATATAAAAAAGGTAATATTCTATAAGATTCTAATTTTACTAATAGATTATCAGAAAATAAATTATTGTTTTCTTGAGCAAATTGTATGGCTTCTTTAATATAATTAAAAGAGCGAATGTTATTAACAACGGAGAAAAAAATTTCTATATTTTTACTTAATTCTAGTCCTTTTTGATAGCTTTTTAAACCTTCACTAATTTTTTTAAATTTTAAATATAGATTCCCTAAATTTATATAAGTTTCATAATTTTTTTTATCAATTGTTAAAGCTAATTTATAATATTTTTCTGCCTCAATTAACTTATTATTTTCCTTGAGAATATTTCCTAAATTATTATAACTATCTATATGATTATAATTTAAACTAATGGCTGTTTGATAAGATGAAACTGATTCTTTAATATAATTAAGTTTTTCTAAAAATATTCCTGCATAATAAAAATTAAGATAGTTTTTAGTATCTAAATTAATAGCTTGTAAAATATTTTGATAAGCATTTTTATAGTCTAATAAATGATAATTAACTAAGGCTAAATTTTGCCATAAATTACTATTACTATAATCAAATTTAAGAATTAATTTATATTTATTTTTTGCTTCGTTAAACTGATTTTTTTTTGATAAATTGATCGCTTCATT
Source organism: Cyanobacteria bacterium CG_2015-22_32_23 (assembly GCA_009993045.1). Classification (GTDB taxonomy): domain Bacteria; phylum Cyanobacteriota; class Cyanobacteriia; order Cyanobacteriales; family Cyanobacteriaceae; genus Geminocystis. Next base: position 46,301 of record JAACUG010000083.1, on the reverse strand, counting down.
TATCCATTGATTAATAATTATATTAAGTTGCAAAGATACTGGATAACAATTAGGATTAATTTCTTTGATTTTTTGATAAATTTTAATGGCATTATCAATATTGTTTTCAGTTAATTGTTTAACACCATTAGTATCTAAAAATAATAGTAAATCTTGGATTAAATTATCACTATTTTCTAAATTATCAAAAATTAAAGACATCCAAATATTTTCCGCAGATGATTCATCTCCTTCTAACAAATAAGTTAATCCTAAATACCAATCACTTTCTCTGTTATTTGTCGTATTTTCATTGATCATTATATTATTATTACAGAATAGTTAATTATGATAGTTAATTAATTAGACTATAACGAGAGGAGAAAAAAGACTAAAATCTTTACTTTCAACTTCTCTCTGACTAATAAATAAGGTATCGTTTTTAAAAGGCGACGCCCAGATTTGAACTGGGGGATGAAGGTTTTGCAGACCCTTGCCTTACCACTTGGCTACGCCGCCATTTTTTCACACTATTTCATAATAACGTAAAAAAATATTTTTTGGCAAGTTAAATATTATGGGTTTAGAAATTGAACGTAAATTCTTAGTTAATGATTCTTTATGGCGATGGCCTGATAATGGTGTTTTATATCGTCAAGGTTATATTTATACTCAAAATGGTAATACTGTTAGAGTTAGAATCGCAGGTAATCAGGGTTATTTGACTTTAAAAGGTAAAACTAAAGGGAATGTTAGATCTGAATTTGAATATGAAATACCCTTCAATGAAGCAACAGAAATGTTAGATATTTTATGCGATCGCCCATTAATTGAAAAAATCAGATATAAGGTAAAAATAGATGAATTAACTTGGGAAGTTGATAATTTTTTAGGAGAGAATCAGGGTTTAATTTTAGCGGAAGTGGAGTTAGAGAAAGAAAATCAAGAAGTTACTTTACCTGAATGGATAGGAAAAGAAGTTACTGACGATGGACGTTATTATAATTCTAATTTAGCGAAAAATCCTTATAGTCAATGGTATTGTTAAAGAATTTTAAAGCAAGAATAAAGCAAATACTAATTGTTGAAAGTCACATCTTAGGTTAATCTTTTTTAGGGAACAAAAATTTAACATTGATAAACAAAAAATATGGAACGTACTTTTTTAATGGTGAAACCTGATGGGGTACAAAGAAACCTCGTGGGCGAAGTTATCAAACGGTTAGAGGCAAAAGGTTTTACTCTTGTTGGCTTAAAATTAATGGCGGTGTCTCGGGAATTAGCGGAGAAACATTATGATGTACATAAAGAAAGACCTTTTTTCAGTGGCTTAGTTGATTTTATCGTTTCTTCTCCTGTGGTAGCGATGGTATGGCAGGGAGAAGGAGTTGTGGCTTCTGCGCGTAAAATTATCGGTGCAACTGATCCTTTAGTGGCAGAACCGGGTACGATTAGAGGTGATTATGGGATCAACATTGGTAGAAATCTCATTCATGGTTCGGATGCCATTGAAACTGCACAAAGAGAAATTGCTTTATGGTTTAAAGAAGATGAATTAGTTTCATGGGAAAATGTTAGTAAACCTTGGATAGTTGAATAAATAATAACCAACAATAGACTTCTTGCAGAAGTGGAGTAATGAGTAATAAGTAATGAGTAATGAGTTAAGAAATTAACGTTTTCCATCCTAAAATAGATTTTACTTTTTATTTTGCAAGAGGTCTAATTAACAATTAACAATTATTGATAAATGTGGAATAAAATAGTTACTTATCTTCAGCAAAAATTATTTAATTACTAATTATAAAAATGTCTAAATATTTAGTAAAAATTGTAATTATCTTCAGTATAATTATGACGATTTCTTCTAATTTTATTAATCCTGTTTTCGCTTTAGGAGGTGTACAACCTCCTTTAAATGAACTAGCACCACAATTTACTTTACCAACAAATACAGGAGATGGTGATATTTCTTTGACTGATTATCAAGGTAAATGGCTTGTTTTATACTTTTATCCTCAAGATTTTACTCCTGGATGCACCCTCGAAGCCCAAAGATTTCAACAAGATTTACCTAAGTATCAAGCTATCAATACAGAAATTATTGGCATAAGCGTCGATGATGTTAATTCTCATCAAGAATTTTGCGATGAAGAAGGGTTAAGATTTCCACTGTTAGCCGATACCGATGGTAAAGTTAGTAAGGCTTATGGTTCGTGGTTAAGTGGAAGATCGCTGCGTCATAGTTATATTATTAACCCTGATGGCGTTTTAGTGGCTCAATTTTTAGGGGTGCGCCCTGCAATTCATTCTCAAGAAGTTTTAGCTAAGTTAGAAGAATTACAAAAATAATTCCTAAATGCTTTAATACTTATAGTAAACAATGAGATAATTATTATATTAATAAATCCTCAAACCTTTACAGATTATGACTTGTGGGCAATGCCCACCCTACTTTATAGAGATACAATTAAATAAGCGTCTTGAAATTTTGCACCTTTGACGGATTGCCCTTTTAATGGCGATGGTAAGAATATATTACGTCTTTGATCCCCTGCTGCTATAGTTAATTCTGGTCCAGATTGACTTAATTTTACCTGTTTTTTGTCAAATCCGGGCAAAAAGAGTCTAACTTCTCTATTATTCGTGTCAATAGTTAGGGGTTTTGGTGCTTTTAAGGCTTGTTTTTGAAAATCAGGTAAGGCGGCAGATAATTCTTCTAAGTTATTAGATTCTATATTAGGAATCGAATTAATGGTTAAAAGATTAAAGGCGGTTTCAATTTCTGGGGTGATTTCTCTTTGATTGAGTAACACACCGCCAACGGTTAAACCCACTTGTTGCGCACTTCCCCACCAATATCGCGCCGTTGCTATGGCTTCTGGGGTAGAATTAGTAATCACAAAAGCCGCAACTCGACTAGGATCATTGACAGCATTTTTTCCTTGATCTAATATTTGATTAGCTTCATTACTAGGTTGCTGTGCAAAATTATCTGCACTCCAAGAAACGTTTAAAACAGCGCTAGTGACAGGTTGGATGAAAGGAGATAAAGTTTTAACTATGTCTGAATTTTCTAATAAATTTCGCATTCTTCTGATATACCAACTTAAAGTTTCAGGAATGCCGAACATTCTTACCACGTTAAGACTACTTTTTCCGTCATAAATGATAACGTCATATTTTCCTGTTTCGTCTTGTTCTCTGAGATAATTTAAAGCTAAGGCATCATCCATACCGGGTAATAATGCTAATTCTTGGGCAAATATATTATTTAGTACGGGCGATCGCAAATATTTAGTTTCAAGTTTTTTTAATTCTTCCCAACTATTATCTAATAATTGACTGCTTTGTAACTGAATTGCGTCTAAATTTGAGCTTATTTCTGTGATAGTAGATTTTAATTCAACTCCTATTTGCAAAAGAATTGAGGGTGTAGAATCTTGGATGACTAATAAGACTTTTTTGCCTAGATTAGCGTATTTTTTAGCCGATGCTATGGCAGTTGTGGTGCAACCAATGCCACCTTTGCCTAAGAATGTGAGTATAAAAGCCATTTTTATAATTAATTTACGGTAATGATTAATAGAATTTTAAATAAAATTAGTTTAACATAATCTTAACCACTTTATCATTAATAGAATTATAATTTACAAATAATTTAAGTTAGTTAATATCTTATTTTTATTCTTTTTTGAACATTTTAAAATTAGGTTTTAAATCAGGATTTAAGGCTTTATCAGATGGATTAACTAAGTTTTCTGCAATCTCCTCTAAATGTAATTCTAAAATTATTCTAGCCAAATCAAAAGTTATTTTTGGTGATTTTTGTTCTATATTATTCTCATTAATTTTTTCTGATTTATTCAGAGGTATTTCTTTGTCAATAACAATATTTTGTGATTCATCAATAAAATTAACATTAAGATTTTGACTATTATCTTGGCTCAAATTTTGATAGTTAGTTGAAGTTTCAAGATGATTATGCTGACTCAAATTTTGATGATTATTTTCGGGTGTAATTTCAGGGTTTAAATTTTGATTATTTTCTGGTAAAGCATTATTTTCCTCGTCATTAGATTTGATAAGAGTATCACTAGATGATAAAGATACGGAAGGTTTATTTTCTTTAAAAGAAGGAATCACCGTTAAATTTCTCTCTCCTGCCTTATAACGATTAACTAACACATCAATGTCATGTAAATCAATCAATCCCGTATTCTTCATCGTATGTTGGTAAAGATTTAACAGAATAAGGTTTTCCAAAGCTGTCAGTTTCAGAGGTTTCATTTTCTAAAGTTTCTTCTAAGATAGTTTTTGTGGTTTCTAAGTCGGTGTCAGAGTTAGGGAAAAAAGAGGTATCTTGTTTTTGTGCTTCCATTAAAGCAAGGCGTAAACTTTGAAAATAATAGTCAATTTCTTTTTGTAAATCTTCGTCATAGGATAATTTTATGTCTTTATTTAAAGCGTGACTAATAGCCATAGTACAAGCAGCAAGACTGGTAATAGCAGAGATGGCAAGGATAAATAAAGATAATCCTAATTCTGACCATTTACCGTTAAATAATTTAGTATATACTTGAGTGGTAGCTAAACCTACTAAAATTGGTCCTGATTTCATTTGCCCTTCACTATTAAAATGTTGCTCAAATGCACTCTGGGCATGATTTTTCAAGAATTGTAAATCAGATCCTCCATCGGTACGCGCCGTTAATAAAAATTGATATTCGTTAAAGGCTTTTTGATATTTTAGGTTATTTTCATCTTCAAGACGGGTAACTTGACGACATACTGGTAATTGTTGATAGGGGATTTTTTCCCAGTTGCTACTTCTTTCGTCAAATAAACCATATAAACGAACATAATAAGTATTCCAAAGGGGATTACTCCGAGATAAACTATTTAATTTTGCTTCTCCTTCTTGGCATTTTTGTTGTACTGTTTGATATATCGGATCTTTAATAGTTGATAAATCTGCTATTTTTCGCTGTTTTTTTTCTAAATATTGATTAGCTATTTTTGAGCTGTAAATTTCTTCTAATTCTGCCCGATTATTAATTAATTCGATACCGACTCCCGTTGCACCTGTTTGTAATACATTAAGACTGATTAAGCCCAAACAAGCCCAAATTGACCAACTACGGTTACTTGGCTTATTTCTGGCTACTGCTGCACCTAATTCATTCCCTGAAGCAAACACAAACCCAGTAGAGGTTAAAGCGATAATGAAAGCAATTACAGGATTCATTCCTTGAAAACAGAAGTAAAAAAGAGGAAAGTTAAATCCTGCGTCTAAAACATTACTTAGGGTGATTGTATTTGCAGTAATTTTTGAGTTTTTTTGTAAACCTTTAGTAACGTAAACGTGTCCATGTAAGTCTTTCGGATCAACTACACATATTTCTTTAATTTTTCTAATCGCCTTTTTCCACAAGGGAGAATTATCTTTTTCTGAAGATTGCTGAAGTTTTCCCTCTGCTATTTCTTTGGCTTTTTGAACTAAATCTGGTCGAGTACTGATGATCCATGCGATCGCCTGACGTGCTTTATCTAAATCATGAGATTCTTTCATTAACAACTCCAAAGTAAATTTAATGAGGGTAAAATCTATAATAGATAAGTTTTTCAAATTTAGATTATTTTATTAACTTATACATCAAAAATCCCCTTATTTATTTATCAGTCTCGTTTTAAGATTTTATGCAAAAATTCAGCAATTTTAAGAAAAAATTATTTATTTTTAATTGACGGTATCAATGTATCAAAAATAAAGAGTTAAAGTGTCCGTTATTTCTAATACTGAGATCTTGCATCAGATCAAAAATACTTAATAAAAAAAAGTCAAAAAATCAATTTTAGTATAGTTTGAGTCAATTTTAATCCCTTTGTCCTTTGCCCCTTGCCCTTTGCCCTAGCATCACCAGTTAATTTTTAACGAGGTGCAAGATCTGAGTAATAACTATTATTTGGGTGAAACCAATTCACCCCGACAGATTGCAAATTTCTAACTTACAACTTGGATTTCATCTTCAAAAAACCAGTTAGTAGTAGCATCAGAAAATTGTACAAATACACCGATACCGCTACCATCCGTCATTTTGAAAGATTTAATTACACCTTGTTGTCCTTGTTGTGCTTTTTCTATAATTTCAGGCGATACTTTCTCTTTTAAACGACAAATTTTGACTTTTTGTCCTACTTCCATGGTAATTTCTAATATTTATTTAATTAACAACTCTCCATTTTATCGGAATTTGCTCATTTTCTTGAATATACCTCTTGCAAAATTATAATTAACATGAAAAGATGGTAAAATAATACAAAATATTAGCAACCCCACAGTGCCACGTTGTGAATATCTCCAATTTAATCAAAGAGAATTCGTAAGAAAAAGCTAATTATCCATGGTTAACTTAATCCCCAAAACTTGAGTATAAGCACCTTTAGCTTGAGTTACTCCAATAGTACGTTGAGAAGCCTCAATCATTGGTCGTCTTAAACTTACCACAATAAATTGAGCAGATTTCGCCTGTTGTTGAATCATTTTTGACAGTTTTTCTACATTCGCACCATCTAAAAACATATCTACCTCATCGAAGGCATAAAAAGGAGAAGGGCGATACCTTTGTAAAGCGAAAATGAAACTTAAAGCCGTTAAAGATTTTTCTCCCCCCGACATCGAACTTAATCTTTGTACTGGTTTTCCTTTAGGATGAGCAACTAAAGTTAAACCACCATTAAAAGGATTATTTTCGTCCTCTAATTTTAAGTAACCATCCCCCTCAGAAAGAGTCGCAAAAATTGTTTTAAAGTTTTCATTAACCGCAGTAAAAGATTCTTTAAATGCTCTTAATCTTAAAGTAGTAAAATTTTCTACTCGTAATAATAATTCTGTTCTTTCTTTTACTAAAGTTGTTAATTTTTTTGACAATTCTTCTAGTCTTTCCTGATTTTTTTTGTACTGTTCTAAAGCTAACATATTAACAGGCTCAAGGGCTTCTAATTTTTTCTCTCCTTGACGAATTTCTTGTTTAATTTGCTCTAGTTGATCTTGTAAACTATCGAAGGTTATTTTATTATTAATTTCACCACTTTTACTATTATTAACTAACCAAGGAATTTCAGGTAAAGGATTGGGTAAATCTTGGCTAATTTCTTCTATTTGTAAAGTTAGATCATATAATTTTGTTTGAGATTCTTGGTGTTGTAAAACTATTTTTTCTAATGCCCATTGTAACTGTTGTTGTTCACTTTCTAACTTTTTAATCTGACTTTCTTGTTTATTTCTTATTTCTTTAATTGTCTCTAATTTTTGAGCTAATTCTTGAAAAATATTTTCATACTTATTAATATCTTCCTCAATTATTTTTAACTCATTAGTTAACTTAACTTTATCTTCCTTGACTTGATTTTGTTGAGTCAATAAGCTATTAATATTTTCCTGACTATCTTGGATTCTTATTTGTAAATCTTCCTTTTGACTAATTAATCTTTGTAAATTTTGCTTACTTTCATTTAATGCTAATTGTCTTTCTTCTAATAACAATTCTTGTTGACTAATTATCTGCTGTAAATTTTGCCACTGTTGATTATCATAGCTAGATTCTAAATCTTTTAATTCTCCTTGTTTTTCTATTAATTTTTCTTGTAATAAAGGCAAGTTTTTCTCAAGTTTAGTTAACTCTTGTTTTCCTTTAACTAAATCTTGATAGTTATTAGCATTGGACTCAATAATTTTTTCTTTCTCTTTTTCTAAACGACTAATTTCTTGCTGACATTGCTCTAAAATTAACTGTTTTTTCTGTCTTTTTTGTCTTTCTTGATTTAACTGTTCTGACCACTGCTTGACAAAGTCTCTTTTTTCTGATATTTTCAAACTAAGCTGGATAATTATGTCTTCAATTTCTCTAACACGGTCATTTAACTCCTGAAACTCTTTACTTTCCGTTGATGAAACCCTACCAAATTTAAGGCTTGAACGTTGAGACACACTTCCTCCAGTCATCGCCCCAGAAGTTTCTAATAACTCTCCATCTAAAGTAACAATACGCCCTTGCCCTGTTAGTTTTCGTGCGGAGTCTAAATCTTCAAAAATAACAGTATTTCCGAAAACATAAGCAAAAATTCCTTGATATTTAGGCTCAAACTTAACTAAATTAGCCGCTAAATCAATAAAACCTTTTGCTTGAGAAATTTCTCTAGGAATATTTAAACGGGGAGACTGTATCTTATTCAACGGTAAAAAAGTCGCCCTTCCAGCCTTTTGTTGCTTTAATAATTTAATACCCATCGCCGCAATGGAATCATCTTCTACCACGATAAAGCCTAAACGACTACCCGCCGAGATTTCTAACGCCAATTGATAAAGAGAATTGACTTCCCCTAATTGTGCCACTAAACCACATACACCGGGTAAATCTGAGTTAAGAATAATCTTACTTGCATAAGTGCCTTGTACTTCTTGTTGTGCTTGTTTGGTTGCTTCTAATTTGTCTAACTTTCGTTGTTTTTCCCGTTGCTCAATTTGTAGGCGATTGATGGTATCTTGGTTTAAGGAAATTTCTGCTTCAATTTTTGCTAATTTTTCGGCTAAAGTTTGAATATTCCCCTCTGAATCTTGATTTTCAGCGATAAAAAGCGAAACTTGGTCAACTTTACTAATAATATCTTCATCTAACTTCTTTAATTGCTCATTTTCATTTTTAATAGTTAATTGCAATTGTTGACATCTTTCTGTTAATAATGCTTGTTGAGTTAGTAAAGGATTTAACTCTTTTTGAATAACGCCGATTTCTTGGTTTAATTCTGTTTGCTTTGCTACCCACGCTTGAGATTGAGAAGCTATTTCTTGTGCTTGTTTTTTATAGTTATCTAACTCAGTTTTAACATAATTTTTTTGACTTTCTAATTGAGGAATATGCTCGTTTTCTAACTGCTCAATTTTTGCCGATAAACTCTCTAATTGTTGCTGATAGTCTTTTATTTTTTTTGTTATTTCTTCCTCTTTAATTTTTGTTTCTTTCTCATTTTTTATTAATCCATCTAGTGTTTGCTGTAATTGTTGTCGTTTTGCCTTTTGAGTAGCTAGACGAGAAGCAACATTAATTTGTTCTTCTTCTCCTAATGCTTTAATTTCTTGATTTAATTTGACTAACTCAATTTTATTATCATTAATTTTATTTTGAATTTTAATTAATAATTCTGTCTTATTTTTCTGCTGAATTTCTAAATCTAATAACTGCTTTTCTATCTCCTTTTTCTGTTGCTCTAAATAACGAAAATTAATTACTATTTCCCACTGTTTTTTTTCCTGAATTTGTACCTTAATTTTTTGATATTTTGCTGCTTTTTCGGAATCTTGCTTCAACTTAGCACTATTTTGGATTAATTCATCTTGAATAATATGGCATTTCTCCTCTCTTTCCTTTACTCCATCTAAGGTTGCCTTAGTTTGCTCAATTTTGCGATCAAATTCTGCAACTCCTGCTAATTCATCAATAATTCCTCGTCTTTCCTTGGTATTCATGGTAATAATGCGAGTAACATCCCCTTGCAAAACCACGTTGTAACCTTCAGGATAAATCCGCAGACGATTTAATTGCTCATGTAGCTCATTAGCTGTACAAGGACTATCATTCAAATAAAATGTCGAGGCATAACTTCCTCCTTTTGTTACTCTTAAACGTCTTGTTACTTTTAATTCTGATAGTGATTCTAAATTTAGCTTTTTTTCTTCTTTATTTTCAATATTATTTAATTTATTTTCTTCTTGATTATCTGTATAAAATTCTTCTTTTTCTGAATAATTAATGATATTAATATCTTCTTTTTTTTCTACTATACTGTTATTTAACCCTTCTAAATTTTCTAAATCAAAGGTAACTGAAACTACTGTCTCCATCACTTTTCCATTACCGTTTTGACTGTTATTAATCAAATCTGGTAGTCTTTCCGCCCTCATTCCCTTTGAACTTGCTAAACCTAAACAGAATAATAAAGCATCTAAAATATTAGATTTTCCTGAGCCATTTGGTCCTGAAATGACAGTAAATCCGGGTAAAAAAGGAACTGAATTATTACCTCCAAAAGATTTAAAACGAGACAATTCTACACGTTTAACAAATACCATATTTTAATTAGAAATGGGATATTAGAAATGAGGAATTAAGAGTTATTAACAATTACTTATTTCATATTTAAAGCTAAGGTTGACAATTAATTCTAATTTTAGTCATTTTATTCTATCATTTGTCTGACATAGGATCATCAGAAATTCCATAGTTTATCAAGGTTATAATAATTAAGTAAGTAGGCAAAATTAATTGTATGTTTACTTTATCAAAGGGCAAAGAGTAAAGGGTAAAAGACAAAAGGCAGGGAAGATTATTAGTTATTTTTATTACTTTTAAAATATACTATTTATAAATGCTTTAATGCTTATATTAATCTTTAAACATCAGAGAAAGAGATTATTTACGTTTAATCTGTTATCTTCAGAAAATTAAAAATTAAACAATATGATTAATAGACAATGGTGGGTAGAAAAATGGTTAGAATTATTAGATTCTTATCGTTTCAAAAAAAGGCTAGAAAGGGCGCGTAATTACTCTCGTGAAGGTAATGTCTTAAATATCGAATTTAAACAATCTCAATTAATTGCAGAAGTGCAAGGCACAGAAGAAAAACCCTATAAGGTAACATTAGCATTAGATGCTTTTTCCGATGAAGATTGGGGATATGTCATTACTACTATGGCAGAAAAGGCAATTTTAGCCGCACAATTGTTAGTAGGTGAAATGCCTTCAGAAATAGAGCAAGTTTTCATCAAAAACGGTTTAAGTTTATTTCCCTTTAACTTAACGGATGTCAAATCTCGTTGTACTTGTCCTGATAAAGCTAATCCTTGTAAACATATTGGTGCAGTTTATTATCAATTAGCAGATCGTTTTAGTGAAGACCCTTTTATCATATTCCAATTGCGCGGTAGAAGTAAAGAGCAAATTTTAGAAGGGTTGCGAATATGTCGTAGTCATCAACTATCAGGAAAAACTTTACAACCTGAAATGTTAGGCAAAATCAAGTCAATTCCGAAGAGTAAAAATAATGTTAACAAAATATCTGCACCTTTAACTATTGATAACTTCTGGGAATATGACGAGGCTTTAGATTCTTCTTTAGTGGTAATTGTACCACCAACGGAAAATAAAACTATCCTTGATGTCTTAGGTAATATTCCTTTATCTCTTAACGATTCTCAGGCAGTAATGCAATATTTAACCCAAGTTTATAATACCATACCAGCTAAAGCTATGACCATTGCTCTTACTAATTAGGATTTGCCTCATAGTATTTTGGTGAGGGTTAATGGCATTTACTCTGATAGATATATTTTGTAATATTAATATTTCTTACGATTTTTAACAATAATCTTTTGCATTAATGTTTTAATTGATACAATACGAACAATTATCACCAAAAAAATAATTAAAATTTTTACAAAACTTAATATTAGAAGTCTAGATACTAATTATAAAAAATTTACCAATTTAACTATAAAAATCAAAAATATCGGCAGTAAAACCAAAAAAAACTATTACGAAAGTTAAGTTAAAAAAAATCAAAAATTATTTAGTGATAATGAATAATTCACTCATTAATTTAAAAAATAAAAATTATGACTACTATGAAGATAAATTCTCCTTTATCTATTAAAACTCATCAAGTAACATTAATAAAACCTGACGGTGAAAAAGTAATCTTAAACGTCAAAGAAAATGAATATATTAGTGATGTAGCAATAGCTAACGGAATTAATTTACCTTTATCGTGCAATGCTGGAATTTGTGTCACTTGTGCGGCTAAACTTTTAGAAGGTACAATTATTCATGATCATACTTTTTTAAAACCTGAAGAAGAAGCAGCAGGATTTTTATTAACTTGTCGAACTTTTGTTACTTCTGACTGTGTTATTTTAACTCATCAAGAAGACGCTTTATTAGATTTTTAATTTGTGATAATTTAACAATATTTATGTATAAATAAAAAACTTTTAATTATTTTAGGAGATGTGTTAATTAATCGTAACGCATCTTTTCAAAATTATTCCGTTAAATTTTCGTTAGTTGTAAGTTGTAAAAAGACATCTTCAAGGGAAGGATGACTTCTTTTCATCTCATAAATACCAATGCCTTCATAAACAATAGTGGAAGCAATATCTTTTCCCATATCATAATTTTTATCAAGGGAAATATTAATCAAAAAACGATTTTTTCTTTCACTTATTTCTGTTATCTTGACAGTTTTAACTCCTAAAATTTGCTTTAATTTGATAACTAAATTACTAATATCGCCTTCTACTTCTATTTCATAACCTGCGTTACCTTGCATTTGTTGCAAAAGTTCATCAGGAGTTCCAGTTGTTACAACCATACCTTTATTGATAATTGTAACTAAATCACAGGTCATACTTACTTCGGGTAAAATATGGGTAGATAAAATAACAGTCCTTTCTCCTGCTAAACTTTTAATCAGGTTTCTAACTTCGATAATTTGACGAGGATCTAAACCTACGGTAGGCTCATCTAATATTATCACGGGTGGATCATGAACAATAGCTTGGGCGATACCAACTCTTTGACGATAACCTTTAGATAATTTTCTGATAATGGTATCTGCTCGATCTTCTATCTGACAACATTGTAAAGCCTTTTTGATTTTTTCTCCTCGTTGTGTTCTCGAAACTCCTTTAATTTTTGTCACGAAACTAAGATATTCTCTCACTGTCATATCCGTATAAAGAGGAGGATTTTCAGGTAAGTAACCAATTCTTTCTCTTACTGCCATAGGGTTTTCATGGACTTCAAAACCAGCTATGGTGACTTTTCCTGTCGTTGCTGGAATATAACCGCTAAGAATACGCATTGTGGTGGTTTTACCAGCACCATTCGCTCCTAAAAATCCTAAAATAGTACCCTTTTCTACGGAAAAAGAAATATCTTTAATGGCTTGAGTCGCACCGTAAATTTTACTTAAATTTTCAACTTCAATCATAATTTTTAGGAGATAGAAAAAATCATTAATTACTATAAAAGGCTATCCATTATTGCCATTAATTTAATGGTATCTGGGGATAATTCGGTGGTAGAATCTTTTTTGACTTGAGACTCTAATAATCCTTTCATGGCAATCAATTTTAAGCTATTTTCTGCATAGGCTTTACCAATGGCTTCCCCTGATTTTACATAACCAATAGCGCCTAAATCCATCAAAGCGGATCTTCTTAGTTGTAACTCTTTACCTTTTAATGCAGTTACTAATATTTCTCCATAAACATCATCATCGGTTAATTGATACATCGCCCTAGCGGCGGCATAAGCTATCTTTGGGGTAGGATGCTCAAGAAAGGGTTTAATTAGATTTATAGCATTTTTAGCGAAAAGTGTTCCTAAAGCTTCGATAATCGCTTCATAGGGCTGATTTAGATAAGGTTTACCGATGACTTGTTCTACTGCATAATTCGTTAATTTATCCTCTTTAACGGCATTATCTAAAAGATTCATTAAAGGTTGAATTGCTCTTGAATCTCCTAACATTTCTAAGGCTTGGGCGGCGGATTCTCTGACATAATAATCATCGCACTCAAAACATTGAATTAAAGGCTCAACAGCCCTCAAATCATCTAGTTTACCTAGGGCTTTAGCCGCATTTCTACGCAAAGGAAAACCCCCATCAGGTGCTCTATCTTCTTCATCTTTGAGGGCTTTTATCAGGCTTTCTACGGCTATGGCTGTTTTTACTCGAAATTTTCCTAACCACCACGCTGCATAATATCTTAATCCTAAGTCTTTTTTTTGGTTCAAATTGGCGATCGCAATTTCTGGAGTCATAGATATTTCTGTATTCATAATTAATAGTATATAGTGAATAATGAATAATTATTTATGTAAAGTGGTTAAAACTTTAACTTGATATTCTTGCTCAAAAATAGGTTTTTTATAATCTAAATTCCATAATTCTAAAGCACAATCATCATTGGGTTGACGAGGAGTTAAATGTAAATGAAGTTGTCTATATTCATGATCATATCTACATTCTAAGGTTTTAATAGCTCGAATTTGACGACGATCAAGGGCAATGGCTAATCTAAGAATAGCACTTAATTGTTTAATCATTTTACGGTGAGAATCCGATAAATTAGCATAGGTTTCATGTTTACGCTTTGGTTTACTTTTACGGTGATAACGGGCAATTTGAGCAATTAACTCGATTTCGATTTCACTAAATCCCAATAACTCGGCGTTGCGGATTAAATAATAAGAGTGTTTATGATGGGCGCTATGAGAAATATACAAACCAGAATTATGTAAAATAGTAGCAGACCAAAGGTATTCTCGCTCTAAATCGCCCCAGAAATGTAATTGATTTTTGATGGAGTCAAAGATATTAAGGGCAAAATCGGCTATTTTATCAGCGTGGTTTAAGTCCACTTGATATTTATGAGCTATTTTATAAATATTACGAGGGCGAACTTCTCCTTGAAAGGAAAGACGATCTTCAATGTAGCCATTTTGCAACATCCAGTCAACAATAACTCCTTCTCTTAAAGCCCGTTCACAAATAGTGAGACAATCAATATCTAACATTTTCATGGCTTCTAGTAAGATTATAGTGCCTGAGATGATAATTTCGGCTCTACGTTCGGACATTGCTGGTAAACTAGCCCTTTGGGCGTAATTCATCCCAATTAATTTATGTAAAATTTTTTCTATATCTTGTCTTGATATTTGATAACCATTTAACTTTAAAGGTGCTACTCCTTGATTTTCCGAAGAATGAATTAAGGCTAAAGTTTCTGCTGTGCCTGATGTGCCTACTAATACAGGCTTTTCCCCTAATTTGAGGGCGTTTTTAAATTCTTCTACGGGGCGCTCTAATATTCCTCTAACGTAACATTGTAAAGTAATATATTCTTGATTGCTGAGGGGATCACTATGAATAAAATCTCTTGTAAGACTAACTGCACCAATTTTTGTACTACTTAAAAATCTTGCCTCTTGATTATCTCCTAAAATTATCTCTGTTGAGCCTCCGCCAATATCAATCATACCATGAACTTTTCCGCCAAAATCCATGCCAGATAGCACTCCTAGATAGATTCTTCGAGCTTCTTCAGGACCTGAAATTAAGTCCACCACAATACCTAATTCTGTCTCTATTTGTTTTAAAAAATCTTTCCCATTCGGTGCTTCTCTTGTGGCACTTGTCGCTACTGCAATAATTTGATCAACTTTTAAACTCTGCGCTAAATGTTTACAACGTTTTAGGGCTGCTAAAGAACGATTTATCGCTTCTTCTGTAAGATTCCCTGTTTCAAAATTGCGATCGCCTAATCTAACGGTATCTTTCTCTTTAGCAATGATACTGAAAGAAGGAATTTGAGCGTTAATTTTTACAACTACCATATGTATCGAATTTGTGCCAATATCAATAGCACCGAGAATGCAGTCTTTTAATGCTCTTTTTTTCATCACGCCATTATCCAGATAGTTAATTAATATTTATGGTAAATCAGTTATTTATTCTGAGATTGCCAAGGGATAATTTTCCATTTTCTGTTCAAAGGAAAGTGATCAATTTTACCCTTCTAAAAATAGTATTATAGTTACTAATAATTAGCAATAGATGATTGTGAACTTAATAATGATAGATTAATTAAATAATATCTGTTTTTGCCCCTAATAAACGTCATTAATCTCTATTATCTATAATGAACGACTTTACCCCAGATTTAGCCGCAACCTCTTTACCACCACAGAATATAGAAGCAGAGGAAATCATTTTAGGAGGAATTTTATTTGATCCTAACGCTATGGGTAAAATTATTGATATACTACCACCAGAAGCCTTTTATGTCAATGGTCATCGCCAAATTTATGAAGCCGCCAGAAATTTATATTTTCAAGGGCAACCAGTAGATTTAATGACGATTAGTACATGGTTAAATGATCATAATTTATTAGACAAAATTGGTGGTACTCCTAAAATAGTTAGTTTACTAGATCGTACTGTTTCTTCTGCTAATATTGACCGTTATGTACCTTTAATTACGGATAAATATGTTAGGCGATTATTAATAACTACAGCTAAAGAAATTAGCGAATTAGGTTATGATACAACGAAAGATTTAGATCAAGTTTTAGATGAAGCAGAACAAAAAATATTTAAACTTACTCAAGCAAGAATTCAACAAGGATTAATCCCTATTTCAGATACTTTAATTGATACTTTTACCGAAATTCAAAACTTTCAAGAAAAACTAGCTTTACCTGGCCTTAGTAGTGATTTTTATGATTTAGATGCTTTAATGGGCGGTGGTTTTCAGCCTTCTGATTTAATTATTATAGCTGGTCGTCCTGCCATGGGAAAAACAAGTTTTGCCTTAAATATTGCAGCAAATATTGCTAAACAACATGATTTAGCCGTAGCTATTTTTAGCTTAGAAATGTCAAGGGAACAACTAGCCATGAGATTACTTTCGGCGGAGGGAAAATTAGAAAGTAGCAGATTAAGAACTGGTAGAATTACAGAGCAAGAAATGGAACCTTTAATGACGGCTATGGGGAAATTATCTGAGTTACCAATTTATATTGATGATAGCGGTAATTTAACTGTTATGCAAATGCGTTCAGAAGTTCGTCGTTTACAAGCAGAAAAAAAAGGCAAATTAGGCTTAGTTTTAATCGATTATTTACAATTAATGCAGGGTAGTAGTGATAATCGTGTACAAGAATTATCGAGAATTACCCGCTCGTTAAAAAGTTTGGCAAGGGAAATAAATGCCCCGATTATTGCATTATCTCAGCTTAGTCGTGCAGTCGAACAACGTACCAATAAACGTCCTATGTTATCAGATTTGCGTGAGTCTGGATCTATCGAGCAAGATGCAGATTTAGTCATGATGTTATATCGTGATGAATATTACCATCCTGATACGGTTGATCAAGGTGTTGCGGAAGTAATTATCGCTAAACATCGTAATGGACCTACAGGACAAGTTAAACTCATATTTCGTCCAGAATTAACCCAATTTTTAAACATCAAGCAAAGATAGTTTTTAACATCTAATACCTAACTCAGTAATTTTTAGTAGTGTAAAGGAGCAAAGAAATACATAATATTTTTTTAGGATTTCAGTGTTGCAGAATATTAAGATCTACAAATAATCATAGTCTAAAGTTGCTCTGACAGTTTAGATTGGTAGATTGTAGGTTATATTAGTAAATATTTATAAGAACATGACTACTACCTCAGAAAAACAATCTCCTGTGATAACTTCTTTTCCTCCTGAAGATGCAAAAGCAAGAGTTAGTCAATTTATGAAAACGATACAAGACGAGATTTGCTCAGGTTTAGAAACCTTAGACGGTAAAGGTAAATTTATCGAAGATAGTTGGCAACGGGAAGAAGGAGGCGGCGGTCGCACACGGGTAATGACAGATGGTAATATTTTTGAACAAGGAGGGGTTAACTTTTCCGAAGTTTGGGGAAATCATCTTCCTCCGAGTATATTACAACAACGTCCTGAAGCGGAAGGACATTCTTTTTATGCTACGGGGACATCTATGGTTTTACATCCTAAAAACCCTTACATTCCTACTGTACACCTTAACTATCGTTATTTTGAAGCAGGGCCTGTGTGGTGGTTTGGTGGTGGTGCAGATTTAACGCCTTATTATCCTTTTGCTGAAGATGCTAAACATTTTCATACTACTTTTAAACAAGCCTGTGATCAACATCATCCTGAATATTATCCTGTTTTTAAGCGTTGGTGTGATGAATATTTTTATCTCAAACATCGTGATGAAACTAGAGGTATAGGTGGATTATTTTTTGATTACCAAGACGGTACAGATCCTCTTTATCGTGGCCCTCATAGTGATAAAGAAGCAGCTAATTATAGTCGGGCATTACCACCTCAAGATAATCGTAGTTGGGAAGATTTATTTGCTTTTGTACAAGATTGTAGTAGAGCTTTTTTACCTGCTTATGTGCCTATTGCCGAAAAACGTCAAAATACAGAATATGGGCATCGTGAACGGGATTTTCAATTATATCGTCGTGGTCGCTATGTCGAATTTAATTTAGTCTATGACAGAGGTACTATTTTTGGGCTACAAACCAATGGTCGTACGGAATCAATATTAATGTCACTACCTCCCCTTGTACGTTGGGAATATGGCTATAAACCTGAACCAAATACCCCCGAAGCCCAATTATATGAAGTGTTTTTAAAACCCCAAAATTGGGCGGAAGAATAAGGAGTAAGAAGTTAAGTAAAATTCAATAATCGGGAAAATTCTGACTTGACAAAATCGTAACATTCACAAGCATTAGACTCTAAAAGATCTCGGTTTAAGATTGTAATGTTACCACGAGCATAACGGATAATCCCTTTTTCTTGAAATTTTTGTGCCACAAGAGTAACAGTAGCCCGACGCACTCCTAACATTTGGGCGATAAATTGTTGAGTTAAAGGTAATTCATCTTGATTAACACAATCATGGGCATATAGTAGCCAACAAGCAAATTGATTGTTAATAGGATGATGACATTTACAAACAGCGTTTTGAGATATTTGGGTAATTCTAGCCTGAGTATAGAGTAATAATATTTCTTGAAGTTTTCCGATACGGTGAGACTCTTCTTTAAATATTTTTGCCTCTAATCTCATGGCGCTGTCTGGTATTTGCACAATGGTGTCACTGGTGGCATAATTACCACCTAAAAAGACAGGAAGTCCTACAAATCCTTCATTCCCAATTAAGCCGATTTCCGTAGTAGCTTTATTTTTTAATACTGATACTAAAGAAATCATAGAATGAAGGGGGAAATACACATGATCAATTTTTTGGTGTAACTTATATATAACTTGTCCTGATATTAGAGAGACATTTTCTAAATTAGCAAAAAGTGCTTGATATTGCTCTTTAGGTATTACAGCTAAAATTTGATTATCTAAAATTAGGTTATTTTGCACTTTATACAAACTTAATGGGTTCTTAATCGTAACTTAATAAAGATTGATTGTTAAATATTAGTAAGGAAAAGTAAAAAAATTAATTTTAATCCCTTTACTTTTTGCTATAGAATCTTAAAATTTAACAACGATACATGGAAAAAAGTTGTCCATTATATTTTGCTTGATACATCGCTATATCAGCATTAGCTAACAAAGTAGATATTTTAGAAACTTTAGGAGTTCCAATAACAATACCAATACTAACGCTAACCATAATATCATGGTCATCAATATGAAAACAGTTTGATAATGATTCTTGTATCCGATTGGCACAATCTCTGGCTTCTTCGGTAGAATGAATATGACTAAGAACAATCATAAATTCATCACCACTCAATCGAGCGACATGGTCAAAACTTCTGACACAAGTAATTAATCGTTTTGCTAAAGTAATTAAAACTTGATCTCCTACTAAGTGTCCAAAAGTATCATTAATTATTTTAAACTTATTGATGTCTAAATATAATACAGCAAATTGACTAGAATAGTTTTTTTCTGCTTCATTTAAAATACTGTCTAAAAATTCTAATAATGAGCGGCGATTTGGTAAATTTGTTAGACAATCATTACGGGATTGATGATAAAGTTCATCTTGTCTTTGTTGAAGTTCAGTTACATCATGAAAAGATAAATACCAACCGATAATATGATTATGATGATTGTTTATGGCTGATATTTTCATGCTCACATTAAGAGTAGATTTATCAGGTAATAATAAATTTAAACTAAGAAAAGATTGTTTATGATCTTGATCAGTTTTGCTGTTTAAGGAAAGAAGAAAATGAGAAAAACTATCTATATTAGAAGCATTAAGAAAAGAATTTAAAGGTTGATTGACTAACTTTTCTTTAGATGTTTTAAGCAGTATTTCTGCATTTTTATTTACCACTGTTATGATGTTATCTTGATTGATAATTAAGCAACTATCAGGAGAACTTAAAAATAGATTTTCATAATACTTATTTTCTTTTTCAGTATTCCATAAACTTTCTAATAATTGTTCATTTTCTATTTGTAAATCTTCCATATCATTAATAACAGTCAATGACGGAGGATTCATAAATTGAAAAGAAAAACTAATTTCTTGAGCATTTTCTGCCATTAAGTCTTCAAGATAACCACTACAATTTTTAGAGGCTTCTGAGACGCTATCAAAAGGACCAAAATAGTAAGTAGCAAAAGGTTTTACTGTATCAAATCTAATCCACCAAAACAGTTCATTTAGGTTAATTGTACTTTGTTTTGGATAGTTATAATTTTGGTTATTATGAGTTTTATTAAATTGATTATATTCTTCAACAATTTGATTTAAATTATCCATAATTTGCTTATTAATTAACAATTGTTCTTCTAATGAACCAATACAAAAAGTTAAATCATCGGCGAAATTATAACACTCATCAATGATGATATGTTTATTAGGAATTATATTGAGAATTTTAGCAATTAATTTTTGACGAAAATAAGGAATAGATAATGCTTTTTTATAATAATGGTCACTAGAATAATTTTT
The DNA here is from genome assembly GCA_009993045.1 of Cyanobacteria bacterium CG_2015-22_32_23. Taxonomy (GTDB): domain Bacteria; phylum Cyanobacteriota; class Cyanobacteriia; order Cyanobacteriales; family Cyanobacteriaceae; genus Geminocystis. The sequence continues at coordinate 25,731 of JAACUG010000083.1, read as the reverse complement.
TAAAAACTGATCAATTTCTGTTTTCACAATGGGTAAAGTAGAGTTAAAAACTTGATACGTCATAATAAAATCCTCTTGCTTATAACTATTTAAAATTTACCTAGACTGATCTGTATATATTTTATGTATCTAAAATACGCTGTAAAAATTTTTAATTAAAAGAGGTAATAGCTGGTAAGCCCTAACACTATTTGATATATTATTAAGAACAATTTAGTCTAATTTAATTTTAGTTGTATTCTTAAATTTTGTCTGTACTGTATGGTACATTAGATATTTTATTATTCATAGTTGATAGTTATTTTACCTTCATTCTCTAGCATTTTACTTCGATTATTGATGGTTAATACCCAATTGTTAATTATTTATTAGCCCCTACGAGATCCGAGTAATCGTAAAAATTCTTTTTGTACAACTCGATAACATTCACAGGAAGTTTCTTCAAGTTTTTTATGATCAAGAATAACAATTTTACCTCGGTTATAACGAATTATTCCTGCATCTTGTAAAGCATTAGCGGCAATAGTTACTCCTGCACGACGAACACCTAACATATTAGAAATAAATTCTTGAGTCAAGTCTAATTCATCTTTTAAGACGCAATCATAGACTGATAATAACCATCGTGCCAATCGTGCTTCAATTTTATGTTGACGATTACAAGCAGCACTTTGGGCAATTTGAGTTAATCTAGCTTGGGTATGAAGAAGTAATATTTTTTGTAATGTACCTGCTTCCTTAAATTCACGCAAGACAATATCTGAGCTTATTTTCCAGCTTTTGCCCGACATTTGCACAATGGCACGACTAATGGTGTATTCTCCTCCTAAAAATATCGGTAATCCAATCATTCCTTCATTGCCTATCAAGCCAATTTCTGTAGTTGAGCCATTTTCCATAATAGATACCAGAGAAATCATGGCAGTAATGGGAAAATAGACAGACTTAATTTCTTCATAGGGTTCGTGTAACACTTGACCTGACACTAATACCAATTCTTGTAAATGGGGTGCAAGTCTTTGATATTCCTCAATGGGTAAAGTCCTTAATAATTGATTAACGGGAGATAATTTATATTTGCTCAAGGGTATATTTTCAAAACTTAATATCCATACATAATTATGTTAGCAATATTACGGAATTGTCTGTACGATACCGTACATTAAAAAGTTAAGAATTGAGTAAGACTAGCATTATATTCCTTACTTATCAATAAATACCGTTAATTTCTATTTGTTTTCCATTAGATTCTCGCTCTTTTTGTGCTTGTTTAAAAGTACTTTTTCCCCAACTTAAATCATAATATTTTGCTTCTTCATTACCATTAATTAAACCTTCAATACTAAAGACTTGAATTACTGGATATTTTTTCCCATTTCCTGCTTGATAAAAACCTGCTTTTGCTGCTTCTTGAATCATCGGTTTTGTGGGAGAAGTAAGAGTAATAAAAAACCCCATACTAGCGTTATTTGCTTCCATTGTGCCTCGTAAATCACGAATCATGGATACATTAATATTTTTACCACCTTTAACACTGACAATAATTTTTTTGATAACAGATTCACTTTTTTTACTATCAAAATCATCGAAATAAATAATACCATCAATACCAGAATCAGCACCCTTTTTCTTCTTACCTTGATAAGGTTGAGCGTTAACCAGAGAGATTGCCCACCATTGAAATTGATAAGCGTCTCGGTTAAATAAATCTACGGCGGCATCTAAAGTTTTTGGTGTACCTTCTACTTCAAAAAAGTCTGTTTTTTTCTTGATTAAATCTTCCGAATTATCTAAATATTTTTCACTAAAAGCATCTCGTAAACGTTTTTCAATGAGGGAAATTGCAAGGTGAGTAATATCAATACCAATCCATTGACGATTTAATTTTTCGGAGGCATGAACTGCTGTACCACAACCGCAAAAAGGATCTAAAATTAGGTCATTTTCATTACTACTTGATTCGATGATTCTCTCTAATAATTTTAATGGTTTTTGAGTTGGATAACCTAAAGATTCTTTTGAATTTGAAGAAATTAAAGGTATATCATACCAATTATCACTTAATGGAACTCCAGAATTATCTTCAAGATAATATTTTAAATTAGGAATATTGTTTTTAGAAAAAATAATCAAATTTTGTCGATCATATTCTTCTAACTTTTCTGGTATTGTTACCCAGTGCATACCTGATTTGCCTTGTTTATTTGGATCAATTTCTCGCCAAACTTTACCTGTTTCTCCATTTCTTTTACCACTTACTAATAAAGGCACTAAACGATATTTTCCTTTTTCATCTTCGTATCGATAATTTTCTAAAGATGCCTTTGATAATTGTTTATATAATAGGTTAAAAATATAATTATTTGACTTACTATAAAATAAAATTACATCATGGGCTTTACGAAGACTTTTACTGATAGAAGAACGATTTTTACTTCTTTCCCAAATAATCTCATTTCTAAAGTTTTTAGCCTCGAAAATAATGTCTAAAATCATCTTTAAATAATGAGATGCAGTAGGATCACAATGAAGATATAAACTACCTGTAGGCTTTAAAACTCGATGTAATTCTACTAACCGAATTGCCATCATTACTAAGTAAGCTGATAGGGAATTTTTACCTAAAGTGCGTACTAATAAATCTAATAATTCCGCTAAATCTCCTCTAATTTGTTTTAAATCTTGGATACATCTTTCTGACTCAATATTCCATGTCCAAGTATCTTCAAAAGCAGTAATTTGTGCCTCAGATTTTTCTCCTTTTGGAGTGTTAAAAATAACGTTATAATTTACTTGAGAATTGAAAGGAGGATCAAGATAAATTAAATCTATTATTTCATCACTAATATGATTTTTAAGAATGTCTAAATTATCACCGTAATAAAGTTTTTTAATCATTTTAATATCTCAAAATTTCGCTTTTTTTTCGTCCACTAAATCCCCCATTAGGTTGATGTTGCTTAATTTCGCCCCTAAATCCCCAATTATGGGGACTTTATTGAGTATATTGTGATAAAAACTAATCTTGTCAATTATCCGACACTGCCTTCTAATTTGAGACTGAGAAGTTTATCAGCTTCGGCGGCAAATTCCATGGGTAACTCGTTTAAAACATCTTTACAGAAACCACTTACTAACATTGAGACTGCGTCTTCTTCAGATATACCTCGTTGAGCAAAATAGAACAATTGATCTTCACCAATTTTAGAAGTAGAGGCTTCATGTTCAACTCTAGCACCGTTATTGTCCACTTGAATATAAGGAAAGGTGTTAGCTTCAGCGTTATCGCCAATCAGCATAGAATCACATTGAGAGTAATTTCTTGCACCAGTGGCTTTATTCCCTACTTTCACTAATCCACGATAGCTATTTTTAGAGTTTCCTGCGGATATTCCCTTAGAAATAATCGTACTGCGAGTATTTTTGCCAATATGAATCATTTTAGTACCAGTATCGGCTTGTTGCATATTATTTGTTAAAGCGATGGAATAAAATTCCCCCACAGAATTATCACCCACTAAAACACAGCTAGGATATTTCCATGTTATCGCAGATCCAGTCTCCACTTGAGTCCAAGAAATTTTCGAGTTAACCCCTTTACATAAACCGCGCTTGGTAACGAAATTATAAATACCGCCTTTACCTTTTTCGTCTCCTGCATACCAATTTTGCACGGTAGAATATTTGATGTCTGCGTTATCTAAAGCCACCAATTCCACCACTGCCGCATGAAGTTGATTACTATCATACATAGGAGCAGTACAACCTTCCAAATAGCTCACGGATGCGCCTTCTTCTGCTACAATTAAAGTCCGTTCAAATTGCCCCGTATCGCCGTTATTAATCCGAAAATAAGTAGATAATTCCATCGGACATTTTACACCTTTGGGAATAAATACGAATGAACCATCACTAAATACAGCACCGTTAAGGGCGGCAAAATAGTTATCCGCCGAAGGTACAACACTGCCTAAATATTTTTGTACTAACTCAGGATGTTCCTGTAGAGCTTCAGAAATTGAGCAAAATATGACACCATCTTTAGCTAATTTTTCTTTAAAAGTTGTACCGATAGAAACACTATCAAAAATAGCATCAACGGCAACATTACTTAATCTTTTTTGCTCAGATAATGAGATACCTAATTTTTCAAAGGTTTCTAAGAGAGTGGGATCAACTTCATCTAAACTATCAAGTTTCTTTTTTTGTTGTTTAGGTGCAGAATAATAAATAATATCTTGGTAATTAATTTTAGGATAACCCACATGAGCCCATGTAGGTTCAGTCATTTTTAACCATTGACTATAAGCCTTGAGGCGAAATTCTAACATAAACTCAGGCTCATTTTTCTTCGCAGAAATTAATCTGACAACATCTTCACTTAAGCCTTTAGGAATAGTATCTGACTCAATATCTGTAATAAATCCGTATTTATAAGGCTGATTAACTAAGGTTTTAACGGCGGCGCTCATATTTTTTTTAGTATAGTGATTCTTTTTTTATAGTTTAACAACATTTTAGTTGCTAAAGTCAATTTTACAATTGAGAATGGATAATTGACAATTCCTTAGAAACTGTAATAATGCGTTTCAAATGTTATGGAATTGCCTCTCAAGATTGACAGAAGATTTTGATTCTCCTTAAATATCAATTTCTGAAACTAACAAATAGTGCCAGATAGGTAAGTTTTTAACTATTTTTGGAAAAAAATCTCCCCAACACCCTAATACCCCAACACCCTAAATTTAGTGGCTTTTCAAATAATTATTTTTGATAGATATAAACAGTTTGAGTTTGCCAATTATTAACAGAAAAATCTTGATTAATATTTTCTCTATCCAAAGTTACTTTTAAACTTAACATTGGATCGTCACCATCAGCTATTAAAAATTGTAAGGTGGCTAAACTTTCCCAAGAAGTAATTTGATTTAAAATGTCTAAAATAGCTTTTACTTCTGTATTATTAACATCTTTATACCAATTAATTTTTATCTTATTTGGCTTATCAAAACCTAAATGAAAAATCATAGATGGTTGACTAAATAAAGCAATGGAAACAGGGCGAGTCTCTTCTTGTACAATTAGATTATTACTCCGTGCTAAATTTCGTAAATTTTCTAATTTTTGATAACGTTTTGTAGCAGAATTTAATGGATTTTTCCATGTAATAGCTACAGTGCAAACATAAGATTGTAATAATAAATGTCCTAATTTTTCTGCTTTAGTTGCCAAATAATTGGAGTTATAATTATTAGCTTCTATAAACAACGGTAAACGTTCAATAATTTCGATACCATAACCTTTTAAACCAGCAATTTTTCGAGGGTTATTCGTAATTAAACGAATCTTATTTATGCCTAAATCATTTAACATTTGAGCGCCCATACCATAATCGCGCAAATCCGCAGGAAAACCTAATTCTTCGTTAGCCTCAACAGTGTCAAAACCTCTATCTTGTAAAGTATAAGCCTTGAGTTTATTTACTAAACCGATACCTCGCCCTTCTTGACGTAAATACACAACTACACCTAATTCTGCATTCTCAATCATTTTTAAAGCCGCCTGTAACTGCATTCGACAATCACAACGTAATGAGCCTAAAGCATCACCTGTCAAGCATTCTGAGTGCATTCTTACCATGACGGTTTGATGGGCAAATTGACTAATATCCCCTTTAACGATAGCTAAATGTTCTGTATTATCTAAACCGTTGCGATAAGCATATATTTGAAAATCTCCGAATTGACTAGGAAAGTTACAAATTGTTTCCCGATAGACAAAACGATCATACTTTAGGCGATAACTAATTAAATCAGCAATACTAATTAATTTTAAATTATGTTGTTGGGCATATTCATATAAATCTGGTAAACGTGCCATACTACCGTCAGGATTTTGAATCTCACAAATTACTCCAGCAGGATATAAACCAGCTAAACGAGACAAATCTACGGCGGCTTCTGTATGCCCTGCACGTTTCAAAACTCCTCCTTTTTTGGCGCGTAAGGGAAAAATATGCCCAGGCCTTGCTAAATCATCGGGTTGTGTGGTAGGATTTATCGCAATTTGAATGGTTTTTGCACGATCTTCAGCAGAAATTCCCGTACTAACTCCCCAATGCTTTGCCCCATCAATACTTACGGTAAAAGCCGTCTGATTACTATCGGTATTTTTCGTCACCATCAAAGGTAAATCTAACTCGTCTAACCTTTCTCCAGTCATGGCAAGACAAATTAAACCTCTCGCTTCTACTGCCATAAAATTAATCATATCAGGGGTGGCAAATTCCGCCGCACATATCACATCGCCTTCATTTTCTCTATTTTCATCATCGACAACTACAATGGAGTGACCTGCTTTTATCTCTGCTAAGGCTTCTTCAATGGTGTTAAATGGGATATTTTCTATGGACACAACTTACTATTGGGTAATTATTCTTACTCAATTTTACACTAACTTCGATGTTGATTAGGAATTGATTTGTCCCCTGTTTGAAGTTAAGGGGACTTTTGATTATTTTAACTTACAGACATTTTTTCCTTAAGATTGGCGATGGCCAGTTTAATTTGTTCAAAACCTGTACCACCATAACTATTACGAGCGGATACAACTTGTTTAGGTGCAATAGCGGCGTATATATCAGACTCAAAAGCGGGGTGTAACTCTTGCCATTGCTCAAGGGTTAAATCCTTAAGGAGTTTTCCTGCGGCTAAACTGGTTTTAACAACTTTACCAACTAAATTATAAGCCTCTCGGAAAGGCACACCTTTAGAAGCTAAATAATCAGCTACATCCGTAGCGTTAGAAAAATCTTCGTTAACGGCTTCTTCTAAGCGAGAAGTACGAAACTCTAACCCTTCAGACAGTAAAATAGTCATGGCTGATAAACAACCTTTAACGGTATTAACGGTATCGAAAATCGCTTCTTTGTCTTCCTGCAAGTCTTTATTATAAGCAAGAGGTAAACCTTTCATGATGGTTAATAATGCTTGTAAATGCCCAAAAACTCGCCCTGTTTTGCCTCTGACTAATTCAGGAATGTCAGGATTTTTCTTTTGAGGCATAATACTTGATCCTGTAGAGCAACTGTCTTTAAGAGTAATAAAGCTAAATTCTTGAGATGCCCATAAAATCATTTCTTCGCTGATACGACTAAGATGCACCATTATCAAGCTAGAAGCGCATAAAAATTCAATGGCAAAATCTCGATCACTAACACCATCTAAGCTATTCTCATAAACAGAACTAAATCCCAACTCTTTGGCGCTAAAATGACGATCAATAGGGAATGTCGTACCTGCTAAAGCACCACTGCCTAAAGGAGATATATTCGTACGCTCATAAATTTGTCCTAATCTTTCCCAATCTCTTTGTGCCATCTGAGTGTATGCCATGAGATGATGAGCTAAACTTATGGGTTGCGCTCGTTGTAGGTGAGTATAACCCGGTATTAAAGTTTCAATATGATTTTGCGCGTGGTTTAATAATGCTTGTTGCCAATTTCTTAATAATCCTTGGATTTGCTGAATTTGATCTCGTAAATATAACCGAATATCAGTACCAACTTGATCATTACGAGAACGGGCAGTATGTAACTTTTTCCCTACATCTCCCACAATTTCCGTTAAACGTCTTTCTACGGCAAAATGTACATCTTCTTGATCAATTCCGGGGTTAAAATTTCCGTCTCGGTATTCTTGACGAATTTGAGCTAAACCTTTGATGAGAGTTTCTGCTTCTTCTTCAGAGATAATCCCCGTATGACCAAGCATTTTAGCATGAGCAGTCGATCCAGTGAGATCATACTCAATTAATTCGATGTCAAAGCCGATACTAGCATTAAATACCGCTATAACTGGATGTAAAGAAGTTTCAAAGCGATCGCTCCAAGTCTGTTTTTTAGTCACGGTTAATTATGAATATTGATTATTTATAATATTTTTCTAAAAATGATCAAGAAATAGTATTATTTATTACATTTAAAAGATGAACAGTAGAAGTTTTGAAAATTATTAACCGTTAAAATCGAGTAAAATTAGCGAAAACATAACCGAAAAAAACCCCTGTCAACATCGCCCATACTTGACCTGATTCGATAAAATTATTCCAAGCATCGGTAATTTGACCTATAATATCAGGATCTTTAATTACTTGAGCAAAAAAGAAACTATAGTCCATTAGATGATGAAAAGATAAATCCATAAAAAAATATAGTAACTTAAATTAATGTAATTATTTATAACATATTTTGAAAATTGTTTCCGTTAAATTTAAAGTAGTAATAAAACTGTAACTTATTTTAACGGAACATTGATCATAGTCTTAATTCAACAAAAAAAGTGTCAGGGTTTTTTCTAACTTAAACAATTTAATTAGTACCAGAGAAAACCACTTCAGGAAACTTCTGTTGAGCTTGAAACATACTGGTAATTCTACCTTTTTCTTGCCAGAAATTAATAACTTCAGTGGCTTGATTAAGTAACTGGATTTTTTCCCCATCGGTAATCCAATTTTTTTTATCTAACTCGTCTTTTAATTCTTGCCAAGCATCACTACGAGGCCAAAAATAGTATGCTGTTAAAGGGCTAGTACCTTTACTGATGACATAATCAACGGCAAGAGCAACATCTTTATCTAACCAGACAACTTTTAACACAAATCGAGAGTCAATTTTAGTTTCTACCGCTTCCAAGTAAACCTCCAAATAATAATTTTTATAGACAAATAATTTAACATATTAGGACATTATAACCTAAGATTGATCCTCCCTCAGTGAACCAGAAAATTATCACTGTTTATGGGGAGATAAGAGTAATAATTGATGGAAACATTAGTCATTTATCCTTGTTTAATTCTTTTGTTAAGGTAGAATATGCTTACCTAAGCCTTTTAACGCCTTATCAATGACAAGGTTTTTAACATCAAAATTAGGTAATCCTTAGTTAAAATCGTGATAAATTAAGTTCTTTGAAAATGAAAAGTATTGTTATTTTTGATATTGATGGGGTTATCCGAGACGTAACAGGCTCATATCGTCGTGCTTTAGCGGACACAGTGGAATATTATACGAATTATAATTATCGCCCCAGTATGGATGATATTGATAATTTAAAAGCCGAAGGAATTTGGAATAATGATTGGGAAGGCTCACAGGAGCTAATTTTGCGTTATTTTGAAAGTATCGGAAAATCTCGTGATGATGTTAGTTATAGCTATTCAGACATTGTCAACTTTTTTCAAAGTCGTTATCGTGGTAGCCAACCTGACAAACCCGAAACTTGGGAAGGTTATATTACAACTGAGCCATTATTAGTAACTCAAGCATATTTTACTACTTTAACCGCTAATAAATATAGTTGGGGCTTCTTTAGTGGTGCAACTAGGGGATCAGCAGAATACATTTTAAAACATCGTTTAGCCTTAGAAAATCCCGTATTAATAGCGATGGAAGACGCTTTAGGAAAACCAGATCCTACGGGGTTATTTTTAGCAGTACAATTGATAGAAGAAAAATTATCATTACCGTCATTATTGCCTGTGGTATATTTAGGGGATACTGTAGCGGATATGACAACCATCATTAACGCTAGAAAATTTCAACCTGAAAGAGAATTCATTGCAGTAGGGGTTTTGCCACCTCATATTCAAGGGGATGAAAATATTAATCAATATAGTCAGCAATTATTGAAAGCAGGGGCAAATAAAGTTGTTTTAAAAGTTACAGATTTTATTTAAAATAAGATATTAATTATCAAAATATTGAAGATATTATCCGAGTAAAATATAAAAAATTTAGTTAAATTAAGTAGATAAAATAACGATAATGATAGATTTTATTGAGATTTTAAATAATGCTGTTAATGATAAAAATTCTTTACCAAAAAGTAACTTATTGGTGGAGGCTTTATTAGCAGCAGAAAAATATAGTCATCAAGAAAAAACTCAATATCAATTTGAGCAATTAATAGGACATTGGCAGTTACATTTCATTACTGGTACTAAAAACAGTCAAAAAAAGTTAGGTAATTTTCTCGGTAGTGGTTTTTATTTACCTTCTCTTGTTAAAGTTATTATTTCTTATTCCTCGGAAGAAAATTTAAAGGAAAAAAATCAAGGAAAAATCGAAAATATTGTTAAATTTGGGTTAGTAAAATTTATTATTGATGGCCCTAGTAAATTTATTCTAAAAAAAAATATAATAGCCTTTGATTTTACCTATTTAAAAATGTTTATTTTAGGACAAAAAACCTATGAAATGAATATCAGAAATGGCAAAGATAGTCATAGTCAATTTTATCAAAAAAATATTAATCAACAAGCCTTTTTTAGTTATTTTTATGTCTCAGAAAATATAATTGCGGCTAGAGGTAGAGGAGGAGGTTTAGCGTTATGGAAAAAAGTCATGGATAAGTAAGTAGGCAAAATTAATTATAGGCAAGAGGCAACAAATATTATTAGTTATTTTTATTAATTTCAAACTATATAATCCCTAAATACTTTTAATGCTTATAAATAAAATTATTTTAAGAAAAATCGAAGGTCAATAAGTTATGATATGATGTTGCACTAACATTAAAACTTATTATATCTTCAAGTGATAAAGTAGAATAATCATTAATTATTATTTGTTAATTGTTATATGACTCCCAAAAAATCAACTAATCAAAATAATGAAAACTTAGGAGAAATATCTGACAAAGATTTACAACAATTTTTCCTTTTAGCATTAAATTTGCTATGTATTGCCAATTTAGAAGGGTATTTTTTACGAGTTAATAACGCTTGGGAATCGGTTTTAGGTTATTCTATTAAAGAGTTAGAAGGCAGTAAATTTCTTGATTTTGTTCATCCTGATGATGTTCCATCTACCATTAATATTATGGCTAAATTAGCCGATAATCAACCTATACATAATTTTGAAAATCGTTATCGTCACCAAAATGGTACATTTCGTCATATACAGTGGCAATCAATAATCTATAATAATTTAATTTACGCAGTAGCAAGAGATGTTACTGAGGAGAAAAAAACAGAATTAGCATTAAGAGAAAGTCAACAATTTTTATCTGAAATTATTAATAATATTCCCTTAATGTTATTCGTAAAAAAAGCGGAAGATTTAAGTTTTGTTGAATTTAATAAAGTGGCAGAAATTATAACTGGGTTTAAAAAAGATGATTTATTAGGTAAAAATGATTATGATTTATTTCCTGAAGAGGAAGCAAATTTTTTCTATCAAAATGATAAAGAAGTTATCACAAATGCTAAAAAGATTGAAGTAGAAGAAAAGATAACTACTTTAAATAATGGAAAAAGAATATTATATACAAAAAAAATTCCTGTTATTAATTCAGCAGGAGAAACAACTTATTTATTAGGTATTTCTGAAGATATAACCGAAAAAAAATATATAGAAATTGAACTTAATCAAACTAAAGAATTTTTAAATCAAACTAACGAATTAGCTAGAGTTGGCGGTTGGGAAGTTGACTTAATTAATCATATTTCTAAATGGACTGATATGACTAAAATTATTCATGATGTACCTTTAGATTATCAACCTACTTTACAAGAAGCTATTAATTTTTATAAAAAAGGAGAAAGTCGAGAAAAGATCAAAAAAGCAGTAAGTGATGCTATTAATTTAGGTAAAAATTCTATTGTAGAAGTGCAATTTATCACCGCTAAAGCCATAGAAATTTGGGTAAAAGCTATAATTAAATCTGAGTTTAAAGAAGGTAAATGTTCTCGAATTTATGGCTCATTTCAAGATATTAATAAACAAAAATTAAATGAAATTGCCTTAATAGAAAAAACTAAAGAATTTAATGAATTAGTCTCTGTTATTCCTATGGGAATTTATAAGTTAAGAGAAGATTTTAATTTTATTTATGTCAGTCCTGTTTGGTGTAATCTTAATGGTATAAAAGAAGAAGATATTTTACGCAATTCTCAATTAGCAGTAGATATTATTCACCCTGATGATAGAGAATTATTTATGGCAAAAAATGATGAAGCCATTGCTACTAAATCTAACTTTCATCATACTGCAAGATTTATTGTCCATGATGAAATTCGTTGGATGGAGGTAAAATCTCAACCCCAACAAGATGATAAAAATAATTGGTTTTGGTTTGGTACACAAACAGATATTACTGATAAAAAACGAGCAGAAATTGAACTTAAAGCGACAAAAAATCAATTACAAAGTATTTTAGACTCTCTTAATGAAGTAATTTGGTCTGTTAGTTTACCTGATTATAAGGTACTTTTTATTACTCCTTCTGTGGAAGATTTTTATGGTATTTCCTATGAAGATTGGATGAATGATTATAGTTATTGGGAGAAAATTATTCACCCTGAAGATAAAGGTATTGTTAATGTTATTTGGCATAATATGGAAACTAAAGGTTATTCTGTGACCGAATATCGTATTATCAAACCTAATGGTGAAATAAAATGGATTTCTAATAAAGCCAAATATATCTTTAATGATGATGGCGATCGCATTAGAATAGATGGAATTGTTACAGATATAACTAAGAATCAACAGACAACAATTGCCTTAATTGAGAGTGAAAATAAACTGAAAAATCTCATTGCAAATATGTCGGGGGTAGCCTATCAATGTTTAAATGATGAAGATTTTACGACTATTTTTATCAGTGATGAAATTCAAAGATTATCAGGATATAAACCAAAAGATTTTTTTGATAATCAAACTATCAATTTGAATATTATTATTCATCCAGATTATATTAAAAAAGTTCACGAAAAGATCACAAAATCTTTGACAAACAAAGAATCTTTTGCTGTGGAATACCCTCTAATTACCATGGAAGGAAACAAAATTTGGGTATTAGATAAAGGTAAAGGAATTTATGATAATGAAGGTGAATTGCTTTTTATTGAAGGCATTATTTTTGATATAAATAAACAGAAAATAACAGAGAATAAATTACAACAGAAAGAAAAAATGTTATTGGCTATTTCTCAAGCCACAAAAGAATTATTATCTAATAAAAATGTTGACAATGCCATTGCCAATTCTTTAAATATTTTATGCCATGCTATAGAAGCAGATCAAGCCTATTATTTCACTTTAGAACATAATGGTCATGAGTTAGTTTGTAATCATAAATATGAATGTTATCGAGACGAAAGAGAACCTGTTATTAATAGTCCTGAATTACAAAATATTCCTACCTCATTTTTCCCTGAAGCAGAAAAAGTAATCTTAGCAGGAAAAACCTTTTATATTTTAATTAAAAATATTGCTGATGATGTACTTTTTAAACCCATATTAGTAGAAAAAAACATCAAATCTTTAATTTATTTTCCTATCCTAAATAATGGAATAACTAGGGGAATTATTGGTTTTGATGACTGTCATGAAGAAAGAATTTGGACAGAAGCCGAAATTAGTTTATTATCTAGTTTTGCCGATAGTATTTCTAGTGCAATTCAAAGAAAAAACCTTGAAGAAAATTTATTAAAAGCAAAACAACAAGCGGAATCTGCTAGTCGTGCCAAATCAGAATTTTTAGCAAATATGAGTCACGAAATTCGCACTCCTCTTCATGGTATTATTGCGTTTTCTGAATTATTATTGGAAACTGATTTAAACTCAACTCAACAAGAATACTTAAATTTTGTTCATCAATCAGGAGATATATTATTAGATTTAATTAACGATATTCTTGACTTTTCTAAAATAGAAGCAGGAAAACTAGAATTAGCCATTAATAAATATGATTTATGGGAACTTTCGAGGCTAATAATGGATATAATTTGTTTTAAAATTATTGATAAAGAAATTGAATTAAGATTAAATATTTCTCCTAAATTACCTCGTTTTGTATGGGTAGATGATTTAAGACTTAAACAAGTATTAATTAACCTTCTCAGTAACGCCACAAAATTCACAGAAACAGGAGAAATTGAATTAGCGATTAAGCTATTAAATATTGATAAAATAACCAATATTGCTACTATAGAATTTTCCGTAAAAGATACGGGTATTGGTATATCTCCCGAAAAACAAAAAATAATATTTGAAGCCTTTTCTCAAGAAGATGAATCTACTACTCGTAAATATGGAGGCACAGGTTTAGGCTTGACGATTTCTAATAAACTTTTATATTTAATGGGCAGTAAATTAAAACTTGAAAGTCAATTAAATAAAGGAAGTCGTTTCTTTTTTACCCTCAAAGTTAAAACCGAAACCGCAGACATAGATAATCATCTTTTACCCATAACATCCTCTCAAGAAGATACTTTTTTCGATTATTCATCCTATAGCATTCTTTTGGTGGAAGATAATAAAATTAACATGATGTTAGCCAAAGTTATTATTCAGAAAGTTTTACCTGACATTAACATTATCGAAGCTAATCATGGAGAAGAAGCCATCAAAAAATATCAACAATATAACCCTGATATTATCTTAATGGATATACAAATGCCCATTATGAGCGGTTATGAAGCTACACAAAAAATTAGATCTTTACAAAAATCTAACCATCATACACCCATTATCGCCCTTACTGCTGGAACTGTCAAAGGAGAAAAAGATCGTTGTTTAACTTTAGGTATGGATAACTATTTAAGTAAACCCATCCAAATCGAAGCATTTTCTACCATGATTAAAAAATATTTTCTCAAATCTATTTAATTTTTTCTTTATAAAAGGAAGTAAAATTCAAACTAAGTAGTTATCACATCAAAATATTTAGGTAATTTATTTTCATGAAAATTAGTCGATTTATCGCTATCAGTACAATTTCTTTGATACTCGGAGGGTTAAGCTATCAAACCTCTAGTTATGCCGAAAAAACTCAAACTCATCAAATTATCGCTCAAAGTAACAATGAAGAAAAATCCCCTCAACTTGAAGCTAAAGCCAAAGAAGTTATTAACTTATTTTTTACAGAAAAATTTGATTCTGTCTCTCAACTGTTTACTCCAGATTTACGCTCGGAGATTCCTTTAAAGTATATGAAATCTCTTCTTACGGATACCTTAACTCAAAATGGTAAATTTCAAAAATTAACTGACTCAAAAGTAATCGTTACCCCCGGCAGTGATTTAGTTGTTTTAACCCTCAATTTTGAGAAAATCACAGAAGATTGGATTGTAATTTTTAATGATCAACAAGAAGTCATCGGTGTTGATATTCCCACCAATAAAAACATCGAAACTATTGCCACAGAATTTATTAACTCTTTAGTATCTCAAGAATCCGCTCAAGCAAGGGGTTGGTTAAATCCTTTCCTCAAAGAAACCATCTTACCTCAACAGTTACAATCCCGTTGGAATAGCTTTATCCAAGGTAAAGGAGATTTTAAAGGAATTACCAAAACTACCGTTAGAAACGGCTCAAAAGGTGACAATACTGATGTAGTCATTATGGACTTAGAATTTAGCCAAAAGAAAGAAAAACTCTTCGTAATTTTTGACAGTTCTAAGAGTATCATTGGTGTAGATTTTATTCAATAAATTAGGTTTATCCATGTTAGAACAACAATCAATGTTAATTGAAGAAATTACTGCTAGAGAAATTTTAGACTCCCGTGGAAAGCCCACTGTAGAGGCTGAAGTCCGCTTAGAAAATGGTTCTGTGGGTTTAGCACAAGTACCCAGTGGCGCTTCTACTGGTAGTTTTGAAGCCCATGAATTACGAGATGGCGATCGCCATAGATACGGTGGCAATGGAGTTTTAAAAGCGGTAGATAATATCATCGATAAAATTGAACCAGCATTACTTGATCATGATGCCTTTGACCAAGTTGGGATTGATACAGCTATGATTAATCTTGATGGTTCACCTAATAAAAAAAATTTGGGTGC
The DNA here is from genome assembly GCA_009993045.1 of Cyanobacteria bacterium CG_2015-22_32_23. Lineage (GTDB taxonomy): Bacteria > Cyanobacteriota > Cyanobacteriia > Cyanobacteriales > Cyanobacteriaceae > Geminocystis. The sequence continues at coordinate 9,882 of JAACUG010000083.1, read as the reverse complement.
CAATGCGATTTTAGCCGTATCTTTAGCCAATGCCAAAGCCGTAGCAGGAGAGTTACAAATTCCTCTTTATCGCTATTTAGGAGGCCCTTTAGCTAATGTTTTACCCGTACCCATGATGAACGTTCTTAACGGCGGAAGTCATGCTAATAATAACGTAGATTTTCAAGAATTTATGATTATGCCCATCGGTGCAGAAACTTTTTCTGAAGGTTTACGGTGGGGTGCAGAAATTTTCGCTTGTTTAAGCAAAGTTTTAAAAGAGAAAGGTTTACTAACAGGAGTAGGTGATGAAGGTGGTTATGCCCCTAATTTAGGCTCAAATCAAGAGGCTTTAGACTTATTAATTCAAGCCATTGACATCGCAGGTTATAAAGCAGGAGATCAAGTTGCCCTAGCCATGGATGTTGCCGCTAGTGAATTTTACAAAAATGGTCAATATAACTACGATGGTTGTGATCATTCTCCCGTAGAATTTATTAATTATTTAGAAAGTTTAGTGGGTAAATATCCTATTGTCTCCATCGAAGATGCTTTACACGAAGATGATTGGGATAACTGGAAATTACTGACCGAAAAACTCGGATCTAAAATTCAGTTAGTCGGTGATGATTTATTTGTTACTAATATCACACGTTTACAAAAAGGTATAGATTTAGGTATTGCTAACTCTATCCTTATTAAACTTAATCAAATCGGTACTTTAACAGAAACCCTCCAAACCATCGAATTAGCGACTCGTAAAGGTTACAGCTCTGTTATTAGTCATCGTTCTGGGGAAACTGAAGATACCACTATTGCCGATTTAGCTGTGGCTACAAGAGCTGGACAAATAAAAACAGGTTCTTTATGTCGTAGTGAAAGAGTAGCTAAATATAACCGCTTATTACGCATAGAACATGAATTAGGCGATCGCGCTCTTTATGCTCCAAAAGTGGGATTAGGCCCTGTATATAGTAAGTAATTAATTAGTTAACGGCTAATTGTTGAGATTCTTGTTTCAACATTTCTAATAAATAATCATTGTGGTTTTCTTGTGCCACTTTGATTCTTCTTTCTAAGTTTCTTCTCAAGTTAGATAAATGTACTTGCTCTAAATTACATTCTGCTACCGTAGTGACAAGATGAGAAGTAGTTATGGGTGTTTTTGTCTCCATCATCAAAGGAATAGCATTAGGGCAAGTACTATAACTCGTACCACGATAGGTTAAAAATAATTTAGGTTGAAGTTGTGGAATATGTTTGGGTAATTTATAACTCCATTCACTACCTCTATATTTGCCGATAATGTCACTTTCTTTCATTTCCAGCACGGAAGTTTCTGATTTATATTGATTGCCACGATATTTCATTTTCATATTATTTTCTCTTTAGGTTATAGATATAATTTTTTTGTTTAAAATTGCTAAAATATTTTTTATTTCTGTATCTATTTTTACATTTTTCCAAAATAAAGTAAAGTTAATGTAAGGAAAACTTAAGATTTCCATAAATATTTTTTGGTTAGTTTCTTATGGCCCATGTCCTTTAATTTTACCATCCGTTAACTATAAAATCTTTGGTGGTGTAGGGGTAAAACTCAGATCTTGCACCTCGTTAAAAATTAACTGGTGAAGTTAGGGCAATGGGCAATGGGCAATGGGCAATGGGCAATGGGCAATGGGCAATGGGCAAAGGGCAATGGGCAATGGGATTAAAATTGACTCAAACTATACTAAAATCGATTTTTTGACTTTTGCTTATTAAGTATTTTTGATCTGATGCAAGATCTCAGTAAAAATTTTACACTTTTGATTGACTAATCACCTAAATTCGAGGATATTAAACCTGAAACCTGCTCTCAACGGAAGTAATTTTAAATTAGTTGATGTTTATTGACTAAATCGAGTAGAATGCAGTAGTTCAAGATCTTAAAATCAACTTCTTATATTTAATTAATATTTCATGGAGACGCAAGAAATTAGCGATCTTTTTCCCCTATTCCATAACCTAAATACTGAAACCATAGAATGGCTAGTTTCTATGGCAGACAGTGACAATTATGAATCAGAAGAAGTGATTATTGCCGAAGACGACTGGGGAAAAGCTATTTATTTTATAGTTTCGGGATGGGTAAAGCTAGAAAATATTTATAGCGAAGAAAATGTCACATTAGAAATTATCGGTAAAGGTGGCTGTGTAGGAGAAGCAGGAATTTTAAGTACTCTTAACGGTAACAGTCGAGTTATCGCCATTTCGGCGGTAGAAGTATTAAGTATCTCCGCCCAAAGATTTTTACAAATATTATTTCGAGATTCTCAAATACAAAACCGTTTTCTAAAATTGATGGTAAGTCGAGTTACCGAATATCAAAAATATTGTCAATTTCATCGCCAAACAGGAAAAGTAAGATTAGCTACTGTTTTAATTTCCCTTGCAGATAAATATGGTGAAATCACAGAAAAAGGCATTAAACTTTATCCTTTTTTAAGACAAGATTTAGCAGATTTAGCTCAATTAACTTTAGAAGAATGTAGTCAAATTATGAATAAATTAGAAGAAAAAAAAGTAATTTATCTAAAATCAAATAATGATATTTTTTATATTTTTAATATTAAACAATTACATCATATTATCGGTAAATTAGGTAACGAATAACTATCAAATATAACTTATAAATTTCACCAATTATTGAAGATAAAACATGAATAAATTAAGTCCAAATATCCATTATTTTGTTTCGATGCCTTGTCCCGAATCTCACTTATTTGAAGTCACCTTAAACATTGAAAACTGGCAAGAAACAACTCTAAATTGTAAAATGTCCGTATGGACACCCGGCTCATATTTAGTCAGGGAATATTCTCGACATTTACAAAATTTTACAGCTTATTCAACGGTAAATAATAATAAATTAAACTGGGAAAAAACATCTAAAAATAATTGGTTAGTTACTGCAAATAATGAGCAAAATATAACAGTAAAATATCAAATTTACGCTAATGAATTAACTGTTAGAACTAATCATTTAGATGCTACTCACGGTTATTTTAATGGTGCTGCGTTATTCTTTTATATACCTAATTACGAAAATTTACCTCTTACAATTACTATTAATGTGCCTCACTATTCTTGGCAAGTTTCAACATCTTTACCAAAAATATCATCTTTAGAAAATACTTTTTTAGCTGATAATTTTGATACTTTAGTAGATAGCCCTTTTGAAATTGGTACACAAAAAATTTATGATTTTACCTTAGAAAATAAACCTCATCAATGGGTAATTTGGGGAGAGGGAAATATTGACATTCAGAAACTAATTAAAGATACAGAAACAATTATTAAAACTGAAGAAAAAATATTTGGTAATTTACCCTATGATAATTACTTTTTCTTATTACATTTATCCGCTAGTGGCTTTGGAGGATTAGAACATAAAAATTGTTGTGTCTTAAATTATCCTCGTTTTGGCTTCAAAAAACAAGAAAAATATTATCGTTTTTTACAATTAGTTGCCCATGAATATTTCCATCTTTGGAATGTAAAAAGAATTCGTCCTAAAGCCTTAGAAAATTTCGATTATGATCAAGAAAATTATACCACTTCTTTATGGTTTTCTGAAGGTACAACCAGTTATTATGACATGATTATTCCTCTTCGAGCTGGTATTTATAATTATCAAACATTTTTCGAGTTATTAAGTAAAGATATTAGTCAATATTTAACCACTTCAGGGCGAAATATTCAACCTTTAAAAGAATCTAGTTTTGATGCTTGGATTAAATTATATCGCCGAGATGCTTATAGTAATAATAATCAGATTTCGTATTATTTAAAAGGGCAATTTATTACTCTATTATTAGATTTATTGATTAGAAAAAATACCGACAATGAAAAGTCTTTTGATGATGTGATGAAAACTATGTGGTTAAAATTTGGAGTATCAGAAATAGGTTTTACCCCTGAACAATTACAAACAGAAATAGAACTCATTGCCAATACAAATTTAAAGGAATTTTTCTACTTATATTTAGATACCACCGCAGAATTACCCTTTAATCAATATTTTGAGCCTTTTGGGGTAAAATTAGAACCACAAATAGACAAAAATATTCCTCCTTATTTAGGTTTAAATATCACGAAAAAAAATGGCAGCGAAGAAATAACTTTTGTGGAAGCGAATTCCCCAGCAGGAAAAGCTGGAATTGATGCTGGAGACGAATTATTAGCTATTGATGGTTTTCGAGTAACAGCAGATAATTTAAACGAAAGATTACTAGATTATCAAGAAAACGACATAATTAAATTAACTTATTTTCATCAAGAAGAATTGAAAACTATCGAGATAAAATTAGCTTCTCCCCAAGCATCTAATTATCTAGTAAAAATCATCGATAATCCCTCGAAAAAACAACAAGAAATGTTAAAAAAATGGTTGTTTATTAACTAGGGAATTGCTGAAAAAAAATTTGTGATTTCTCTGTGCAAACCCTAAGGATAAATTGTTATTCACAATAAAGAGTATCACGGGTATTTTTCCCCGTAATAGGATTAGTACCCGTTGCCATACTACATAATAATTCTTCTAAATCTGGACGTAACAATACATCTGTAAAATCTGCACCTTCAATATTTGCTTGTTCAAATTTAGTATTAGTAGCAAAAGCACCTTCAAGAATAGCGTTATGAAGATTAACTCTTGTCATTCTCGCTGAATCCAATACTGCATTGGTTAAATTTGCACCTTCTAAATTAGCTGAATCCATGTTAGCACCAAAAAAGCTAACCCCTTGTAAATTTGCTTTGCTTAAATTGCTACTACGAAGATTTGCTTTATTAAAAGTTGATCCTACCAAATCTTGTCCAGAAAAATCACTTTCAAATAAATCTCTTTTAGTATAATCTAAGGCTTCTACAGGATTAACTATGGTGATCAAACTAAGAATCAATGCTAAAGTCAGACTAATTAATTTTAATAAATTCATGGTAATTATGGGTAAAAAAATTTGCTTTCAATCAATAATTAATGTACCCAATATTGACAGCATTTGGTATTGAAAAAAAAGAAGATTAACAATGTTCAATTATTAAATACCAATAACATACTTACGCCATTCATGATTATGATTATCTTTAGTACATTTAGCAATTTCAAAATGAAGGCTACTATAAGGTTTTCTAGGTTGTTTATGTAAAGGCATTTGAGCTTCTTTAGGTGTACGATTCCCTTTTTTTATATTACAACGTACACAAGCCGCCACCAAATTTTCCCAACTATCCGCACCACCACGAGAACGAGGTATGATATGATCTAAAGTTAGTTGATCTCCTTTATAACTACAATATTGACAAGAATTTTTATCCCTTTCAAAGATATTTTTTCTAGTCAAAGGAATGTCTTTATAAGGCACTTTGACATAGTGACGTAACCTAATCACTGATGGCAATGAAAAAGTTTGATGAATAAATTGCGAATGATGCTCTAAAGGCTCAGCTTTACCTTTTATTAACAAAACCACCGCTCTTTTCCAGTTAGTAATATTGAGCGGCTCATAGGAAGCATTCAAAACTAAAACCTTAGCCATAAAGGTATTACTCTCAATGATTTATTGCTGATGCTAACACAAATTATCAAAAGTTGAATGAATTAATAATTAATTTTTTGATTCTGTTTTATTTCCTTGAGTACTAACTTGAATTAACTCAATTTTATAACCATCGGGATCTTCTACAAAAGCAATTATTGTTGAACCATGTTTCATTGCCCCCGGTTCTCTAGTCACTTTACCACCTAAAGACTTAATTTGATCACAAGTACGGAAAATATCATCAACCCCTAACGCAATATGACCATAACCGTTACCAATATCATAACTATTCGTATCCCAATTGTGAGTAAGTTCGATGACGCTGTTATCCTTTTCGTCACCATAACCTACAAATGCAAGGGTAAATTTACCGCTTTCATAGTCTTTTTTTCGTAATAACTTCATCCCTAAAACATTGCAATAGAAATCAAGAGATTTTTCGAGATTACCCACTCGTAACATTGTGTGTAAAATACGCATAATAATTAATTTAGCCATGAGAATTAACATTAACAATTATACATTACTTTGAAAGATAAATTCTAAAGTTATATCAATATATTTCTCCTCTTTATTAACAGAATTAATTTTAATGACTTTAATAAATTCTCTTAAATAAAAGCGACACTCTATAGCAGATAAATCATACCAAAATTGAGGATTAGAAATCGCCACTGCAATTTTTTCTAAATTATCAGGAGGTAACTGTGCAATTTGTTGTTTTAATTGTCCAATTTCTAGGTTAATTTTATAACTTCTTAAAGATGTTGTTTCTTTATCTAAAATTTTTTCTATTTCTAAAGTTTTCAGTTTATTTAAAATATCTTCATTCTCTTTTATTTTAGTTTCTAACTGCTGTTTGATTACCCTAGAATCAGGAGAATTAGTATTTTTACTTAATAAGGGAAAATCTCGACAAATTTTATTAATAACCTCAGAAAAAACTAAGTCATATTTAACCGATTTATAATTACAATTACCTTGACATTTAGTCGGAATTAGGTATAAATATTTTTCAGGATATTTTTTATTTTTTACCTTGCTAATTCTAAAAGATGATTCACATTGTTGACACCTTAATAAACCTGCTAAAGAATAATTTGCTGACGCACTTCTGGGTTTTACTAACCGATGACTTTTTAAGATTCTATCAATTTGTGCCCCTTCTTCTCGACTAATAATCGGGGTGTGGGTATCGGAAATAATTTCTTTATTTTTATAGTTTAAATCTCCTCGATAAACAGGATTTTTTAACCAATTAATAGCTGTGGATAAAGCAATTTTCTTATCATATTTTTTCGCTAAATATCTAACACTATCACTGACAGAAGAATATAACAAAAAATGTTCAAAAAAGTCTCTAACAATAGAAGAAGTTGCTCTATTAATAATATAACTATCTTTTCCTTTTAAATAACCAAATGGTGCTTTACCCGGTGGTGGTAAAATATTTAAACGATTATTACCGTGGGATTTTAATAATTTTTTTTGATGGATTTTTTGCCTAATATCATTCCAAATATTAAGTAATTTTTCTTTAGTCTTACTATTATTAATTATTTTGAATTTACTACTATTATAATCTTCATCAATAGCAATAATTTCTATACCTAATTCTTCTATTACAGTTATAGTTTTAGTAACCTCATCTAAACTATTACCAAATTCAGATAAACTGCGAATTAATAGATAACTTGGCGCATTTTTTTCGCAATCACGAATTAACTTTACTAATTGTTGTCTCTCACCAATATCTTGATAAATCGCCTCAATTTCACAACCCCAAAAAAAAGAATCAGGAGTTATTTCTATCATAGGATTAGTGTAAATATAAGCGATAATCAAAATAATATAAGTTTATAAATTAATTATTTCTTTGCCAACAGATTCATATTGTTTCCATGCTTGTTTACCACGGGAATCATGATAATCTTTAACAGTTTTGCCATTTTGTGATGCTCTTTCAAAGGCAATTAATAACGGAATTTCAGTTTTAAATAAAGGGATATTTTCTCTGATTAAAAATTGTTTAGCTGTTTTACTATTAGTAGTTCTTGAATCAACTTTTGTCAAGAGAATTTTATAATTATTAACATTATGTTTTTTGAAAAAATTCACTGCTTTAATAGTGGCATCTAAATCGAGATGATTCGGTGTTGTCGGAATAATAATTAAGTCATTTCCCTTCGCTAAATCTAATAAATCGTCTTCCTCTGGTCGAGCTTTCATATCCGTGATAATATGGCTATGCTTTGGCACAAATGTTGCAGAACCAGCTTGAGATGCTACGATAAAAGGTAGATTATCTTCCCTAGCCCATACTAACGCAGAACGGTTAGGATCAGCATCTATTAATAAAGTCGGTTTATCAGTATGTAAATAAGTTGATAAATGTATGGCAGTAGTAGTTTTACCTACGCCTCCTTTTAATGAAACAATGGCGATAAACATAATAGTAAAATTATTGGTAAATATCTGAAAAATTAAACTGTGTTGATGAAATTAATTGTTAACTAATTATATTGACAATAACTCTAATTTTTAGTAAATATTTTTGATAACTAATAAACTTTTTTCAAACTATTAATATACATAATATTAGTAAATTAATGATAGTCAAAGTTAGTCAAATTTAAAAAATTATAAAAATGAGTTATTTAATGATAGGGGAAATCTTATCAATAACCGCTAAACTACCATCAGGGTTGACTTTCCAAACATCATAAACTCCCACAACATCACCATTTTCATCCACATCCACATTACCACTAGCACCTTGATAATTAATTTTCTCACCCTTGCGTAATAATTCCATAGCCTGACAAGGATCTGTAACCTCTGTACCTTCACCTCCTGATACTTCTCGAATTTTACTCTTAATCCCTTCTCCAGTATTACTTCCTGCTGATTGTGCCGCTAACATTAATAAAATCGTTGCATCCCATGTATGAGGCACAAAAGCCGTCACTGGTTTATCTCCTGTTTTTTCCTTCCACAAAGTGGTAAAATCCTGTAAAGCCTTACCGTCAGCCCCGGGTACAGTGCCTAATGCACCAGCTATGATAGATGTACCATCGGCAGTTTTTCCTACTTGTTTCGTGAAATCTTCCGAATAAACACCATCAGTTAACAATACCGTAACGCCTTTAGTTAAACCTTGTTTATAAGCCGCTTGTAATAACAAACTACCTGTTTCTGCATATAATACCGCCGCTACCGCATCAGGGTTATTTCCAAAGGCTAATCCTGCTTCTGAATCTAATGTAGTGGCTTTTGGATCATAACGTACTGGTTTTTCTTGATTGAGAATGTTGCCTCCTGCCGTAGTAAAAGCATTGACAAATTGCGATTCAAATGCTACTCCATAATCATTATTTATCACTACTGTAGAAACATTTTTAAAACCCTCTTTCTGGGCTAAAGCGGCTAAGGCTTGGGCTTGATAGGTGTCTGGAGGTGCTGTGCGCGCCCAAAATCCGTTAAATTCTCCTTTTTTCGCTCTATCAGTAAAAACAGGGCTTGTGCTACCAGGTGAAATCATCATAACGTTATTTCTCACCGCTACATCCAAAGCAGCCGTAGAAACACTACTGGCAAACGAACCAACTACTCCTGATACTTTATCCACTTCCGCTAATTTCGTTATAGCAGAAGTTCCAGCTACAGGATCAGTTTGATCATCTTCTTTCACTAAAGTTACAGGTTTACCATTGACACCCCCACAAGCGTTAACAGTATCCACCGCTAATTGAGACGCAATAGGCATATTTTGCCCAATAGACGATAAATCCCCAGTGATAGGAAATAATGCTCCTAATTTCAAGCCTTCACTACTATTTTCAGCAGTATCCGTATTTTCTGTTTCTGGTATGGTGGTGGTATTTTCTCCCGTTGTGCCAAACATACCACAGCCAACGGTTAACCAATTAAGACTAATAAATAAAGCTAAAACTCTTTTGAGTTGGTAATTTTTCATAGTATTTTCTTATAGTTGCTTGAGTTTAACTTAAAATTGTACCTTGTTCATGATACTTAGGCTATTTAAGTATCCTTGATATAATTTCTACTATCTAATCATTTAGATTAATGTTAATATCGTGACAAAATAAATCAAATATATCTCTATGATTATCACTTTTCGTTTTTTCCTATTATTAATAGTTTTTATTTAACAAGATATTTAGTGTTTTTAAAAATTAAATAATTAATAGTACGATGATCAATTTGACGTAACCGATTTTGACCTCTTTCTATTTCTAAATCAATGGCACTACTTCTGCCCATCTCATTATTAATCTCTAATAAATAACCGATTAAA